>JBEVFG010000235.1:0-7415 GCA_040512415.1 Pseudolabrys sp.
GCCCGTGAGAACCAGGAAGGCGTTGAATGGTGACAGCGCCGGACCAAGATCGCGCAGGCCGAGCACCCGGCATGCAATGGCGAAAGCAAAGTTTCCGAAGGTCTCGTGCAAGACGATCCCCTGATATTCAGGACGCGGCTCGCAGAGCATTGGATATTTCTTGTCGCGCGACCAATTGAAAGTGCCGCAGTCGACGATCAGTCCGCCGATCGAATTGCCGTGGCCGCCGATAAACTTCGTGAGAGAATGCACGACGATATCGGCGCCGAAATCGATCGGCTTGCACAGGTACGGCGTCGCAAGCGTATTGTCGACGACCAGCGGTACGCCTGCCTTGCGGGCGATCTTGGAAATCGCCTCGATGTCCGTAATGACCCCGCCCGGGTTTGCGATCGACTCAATGAAAATACATTTCGTCTTAGGCGTGACCGCTTTCTCGAACGAGGCAAGATCGTCCGGGTCCGCCCATACGACGTTCCAGCCGAAATTCTTGTATGAATGATTGAACTGGTTGATTGAACCGCCGTACAGCTTTTTCGAGGCGACGAGTTCGTCGCCTGGCGTCATCAGCGCATGCATCACGACCACTTGCGCTGCATGGCCAGAGGCAACAGCGAGCCCGGCCGTGCCGCCCTCGAGCGCCGCGACACGTTCCTCCAGCACGGCGCAGGTCGGATTACCGATGCGCGTATAAATGTTGCCAAAGGTCTGCAGGCCGAACAGCGCGGCGGCATGATCGACGTCGTCGAACACGAATGACGTGGTTTGGTAGATCGGTGTCGCGCGCGCGCCGGTGGTTGGATCGGGCTTGGCGCCGGCATGAATTGCCAGCGTGGCAAAGCCCGGGTTGCGTTCAACGTCGCCCATACGACCTCCGATCGCATTATGGAATGAAAATGGCCGTCCCACGCCGAATGATGCCGCGATTAGTGCGGGTGGGGAGGGGTGGCGTCAAGGCAGAAGCGCGCAGCAGGGGGCGGCAAAGGCCTCAGGCGTCATCGTCTCGGTCAGACGCCGGGCCAAGACGCATGCGCTGCACGCCGCCGCCCAGGGTCTGCGCGCGCCTCGAAGACAGGGTGCGCGAGTTAACCCCTATCCAGGAAATTTCCGACGAAAGACGACCGTACTCGATTTTCGGACAACGATTCATGACGACCTTCAGCCCGGCCTCCTCGGCGCGTTTGGCAGCCTCGTCATTCCGAACCGTGAGTTGCATCCAGATCACGTGCGGCTTCGGCTTGAGCGTGAGCGCTTCCTCAACGATGGGCGGCACGTCGGCGGAATTGCGAAAAATGTCGACCATGTCGATCGGTTCGGGAATTTCCGAGAGGCGCCCATAGACCTTTTGGCCAAGAATCTCTTTGCCCGCCTGTCCCGGATTGACAGGGATCATGCGGTAGCCCCGCTCGAGAAGATACTTGAACGCAAAGTAGCTCGGCCGATTGTCTTTCGGCGAGATTCCGACCATGGCGATCGTCTTCACCGCATTGAGAATGCCGCGGATATACCTGTCGGGATAGCTGTCGTGGTTCATTCGGACGGCGCTGCCGGTTGCTTTTGGATGGCCGTGCGCAGACGCGCGTTCTCAGCCTCTAGCTGTGCGATCCTGGCCTGGACGGCGGCAAATGCTTCCGCAATCTCGGCCTCAGTGAATCGCGTGACGATGTGGGAGGAGCAATTCACATCCCAGGCTTCGATCGTGAACAGAACCGCACGCTCCGGCTTTGCCTTGTAGTCGCCGTCGAACAGCTGCTCGATCAGGGCAGGATCGTTTTCAATCATCCGCGCGCGGCCCCAGATCTTGATCCGCTGCCGGCGTGCGGGGTCGAGCAGAAACAGGAACGCGCGATCGTTTTCCGATAAATTCGCGAGCGTGATGTACTGCCGGTTGCCACGATAGTCGGCAAAGCCGAGCGTCTTTTCATCGATAACTTTAATAAAGCCCTTTGGCCCACCGCGGTGTTGCAGGTAAGGCGCGCCGTCGCCGCTTGTGGTCGCAAGGAAGGCGGTATCCTGTTCGGCAATAAACTTTGCAAGCTCTAGCGTGACACGGTCCGGAAAGCCTTCGGCCATACGGCGCGCATAGGCTTTTGCCGAGCCGCGCTCGGCCTGCGCCTGTTGCGCGGCCAGAGTGAACACCTGGCTGGAGTTATTCATTTGTGACCGACCCCGATCGCTGCCCCGAGCGGAACAAAGATAGTCCTTCGCTGTTGCTCACGGTAGGGCCGCGCGAATTGAATTGGGCAGGATTGCGGTAGCAGGCGACATAAGAAGGTCACGCTCATTTGCTGCCATCCGAACGCTGAGGGGCGCCGCCTAGGTTGTGCACAAAGGAGGCGTTCGATGTGTGACTACAGTCTTCACGACGTTGCGTCTCGACCTGCGAAGGTTGGGGACAAACTGGTCTCAACACAATTTCCCAATGCCATCACGCGCGGGTTCGCTGATCCGGCGGAGCCGCGGGTTGCCGTGTGCCTGATGCCCGGCACCGAGCTTGCATTCGAAAAAGAAGTTGAATGCGATGCTTCGTTCCGGTTCTTGCCGACGCGCAAGTCGACGCACAGGGTTGCGCGTTTCCGGCAAGTCAACCTAAACCGGCCGGCGGCTCATCACGATGCTTTGGAATTCCCGGACGGCAAGATCGTGCTGGTGACCGATCTTTGCGAGGGCCAAAGCGCGACGGTGTTGCAGCTGCCGAGTGCGGGGCGCCCGGTGGAAGAACACGGCGAGAGCGAAGTGGCGCAAAACGAGTCACTTATCGCCTAGCCTTTTGGGGAAATAAGAGAGCCACCGGATTCCGGTGGCTCTCGATGAAATTCTGTCTGCCGCTGACGCTATGAACGCAGTCAGCGGTCCTCCCATTTCGGTTCCCGTTTTTCGATAAAAGCCTTCAGGCCTTCTTCCGCATCGCGCGCCATCAGGTTTTCGACCATCACTTCCGAAACGTATTGATAGGCGGCGTCCAGACTCATCTCGGCCTGACGGTAGAATCCTTCCTTTCCGATCTTGACGATATGGCTGGACTTGCCCGCAATCTTGCGCGCGAAGGCGAGGGCTTCCTCGCGTTCTTTGCCTGGGCTGACCACCCGGTTGATCAGCCCCACGCGGTAGGCGTGGTCTGCCGTAATGGCGTCGCCGGTGAGCAGCATTTCCATTGCGTGCTTACGCGCGATGTTGCGCGAGAGGGCGACCATCGGGGTCGAGCAAAACAATCCGATGTCCACGCCAGGCGTGGCGAATTTTGCGGCCGTGGAGGCGACCGCAAGATCGCAACTCGCGACCAGCTGGCAACCTGCCGCGGTCGCAACGCCTTGGACAGCGGCAATCACAGGACGAGGCAAATTCACGATCTGCAGCATTGTCTTGCTGCACAGACTCATCATGTAGCGGAAATAGGCGCGGCCGCCGTCGTGGTCGCTGCGTCGGCTCGTAAGTTCCTTGAGGTCGTGACCGGCGCAGAAGGCGGGGCCGTTGGCAGCGATCACGACCGCGCGCACCGCCTTGTCCGCGGCAATTTCCGTGAGAGCATCGGATAGCGCCGTCAGCATTGCTTCGGACAGGCTATTCCGCGTTTGCGGGCGATTGAAAATGAGTACGGCGCTGTCGCTGTGATATTCCAGCAGCAGTTCCGGCGCCTGCGTGTCGGCCGCGCGGGAAGCAATTGGAGCGGTCATTCAGTCAGTCCCACAAACGTTGTCCGCCAATGTTAAGCCGATGCATGACCCATGCAAGGCTCGGAACGACAGGGCTTTTATTCGCGTTAAACGCGAAAGTGGAAATTGGAGAGGGCCAAGAACTACCTGCGCGAGCTTTATGGCAAGGCCTGAAATCCACGATTGACCTGAGTGTCCTGCAGACTATGACCAAGGGTCGCCGGGTAGGCCGGCGAAGGGGGGCGCACATGCCGGCTCCGGCGATGGATGCCGAGGCAATCGGAAATTTGCTGCACGAGGTCTTTCCTCAGGCCGTTTATCCGGGCTGTGGGCTGACAATAGAGCGCGTGGATTACGCGGATATCCGCGTGCGACGCCATTTTCAGGAAAACCACATTCGGCCCGGCGGCACGATTTCCGGGCCGACCATGATGGAGCTCGCCGATTTCGCAATGTACGTCGCGGTCTTTTCGGCGATCGGCCCGCAACCTTTGGCGGTCACAACCAACCTCAACATCAACTTCCTGCGCAAACCGGCGCAGGCCGACCTGATTGCGGAGGCCCGCTTGATGAAGGTCGGCAAGCGCCTGGCGGTGGGGGAGGTTACGATTTACTCGGATGGCTCGTCAGATGCAGTCGCTCACGTCACATCGACCTATTCAATCCCAGAGAGCCGCTAGCGCTAATTCTTGGTATTAAATTACCATTATGATAAAGTATTGATATATATCATAAACTCGTGAAAGTATTACTTGACCACCGAATTGGCCCTCGGTAGATACCTGCAAATCGCGCGGCTTTGCCGCGCGCACGTTTTCAGGGACTTGTCATGAAGACCTATTCGGCCAAGGCGGCCGACATCGAGAAGAAATGGGTGACCATCGACGCCACCGGCCTCGTCGTCGGGCGACTGGCCTCGATCGTCGCAATGCGGCTGCGTGGGAAGCACAAAGCGACGTATACGCCTCACGTGGACGACGGCGACAACGTCATCGTCATCAATGCGGCGAAGGCGGTGCTCACCGGACGCAAGCGCGAGAAAAAAGTTTATTACCACTACACGGGATTCATCGGTGGGATCAAAGAACGGAGCGCCAAGGCAATCCTGGAAGGACGCTTTCCGGAACGGATCGTCGAGAAGGCCGTGGAACGCATGTTGCCGCGCGGGCCGCTCGGTCGCGTCCAACTTGGAAACCTGCGCGTCTACCCAGGTCCCGAGCATCCGCATGAGGCGCAGAAGCCAGAAAAGCTCGATGTCGCCGCGATGAATCGCAAGAACGTGAGGAGTGCCTAATCGTGGCCGAGACCGTGCAATCTCTGGAAGGACTAGCGACCCTCAAGCCGGCAGCGCCGGAAGCGCCGAAATACGAGAAGAAAGTCGATGCGCAGGGCCGCGCCTACGCCACCGGCAAGCGCAAGAATGCGGTGGCGCGCGTGTGGATCAAACCCGGCTCGGGCAAGATCCTCGTCAACACCAAATCCGTGGAAGTCTTCTTTGCACGCCCAGTGTTGCGCATGCTCATTCAGCAGCCGCTGGTCGCGACCAACCGCAACGGGCAATACGACGTCACCTGCACCGTTTCCGGTGGCGGTCTGTCCGGCCAGGCGGGCGCGGTTCGTCACGGTCTCGCGAAAGCGCTGACTTATTTCGAGCCGGACCTGCGCGGCGCTCTCAAGCGCGGCGGCTTCCTGACACGCGACTCGCGCGTCGTCGAGCGCAAGAAATATGGTCGCGCCAAGGCTCGGCGTTCCTTCCAGTTCTCGAAACGTTAAACGGTCTCACGGTCGCGATTGTCGTAAAAGGCGCGCAAAAAGCGCGCCTTTTTGTTTGCCGTTCGCGATCGTTCAAATTGTAACTATTTCATTTGCACTGCATTAATCGCAAAAATGCACGGGTCGCGCGGAAACGAACCTCAAGTTTGAATACAATTCGCGACAGTCTTTCATCGAAGCCCAGCAAATAGTGCAAAGGTTTCCCCACGAAAACGGGGTTATTTTACCGTCCCAGTTTGGCGAAGTGTGCGCCAAACGGAGGTGGGAGCTCAAATGTTGCTCGCAGGCGGCTTGCAATCCTCATCGCTGGATTTGCCGACGCTGTCGTTGGTCGCAGTCTGCATTGCCGGACTGCTCGGCCTATTCCTCATCATTGACTGGATGCAGCAGCGTAACGTCCGCGCCCTGGCATGGTGGGGTTCGGCTTACCTGATTGGCGCATCTGCGATGGCGCTCGGCACAATGCCCGCGCCGTTTATCAAACTGCCGGCAGCGGTGCCAGGTGCGTTGACGTTCCTCGCTTGCGGAATGGTCTGGAACGGTGTCCGGCTGTTCCAGGGCCGTCGCGTGCTGCCGTTTGCAACTTTCATCGGCGCTGTGCTGTGGCTGGGTCTCGCCCAGATTCCGGGAATGATGGACGGCGGCAATGGCGAAGTTCTCGGTGCGCTGATCGTTCCCGTCTACACCTTCTTCATTGCGATGGAGTTGTGGCGTGAGCGGCGCAGGACGCGGTATTCGCGCGCCGCGGCGATCGTGGTGCCGTGCTTGCATGCCGGCATCTTCCTGGTACCGCTGGCGATGCGCGTGTTCTTGCCTGACGGACATAACGGCGCCTGGCTGACGGTATTCACGCTTGAAACGATCCTTTATGCGGTCGGCACTGCGTTTATCGTGATGCTGATGGTCAAGGACCATCACGTGCACGTCTATCGCACCGCAGCCTCGACTGACCATCTTACCGGGGTTCTCAACCGCTGCGCATTTGTCGAGACCGCCCAGACTCTCTGCAAACGGCAGGCAAAACGGGGCGAGCCGGTCGCGGTGCTGATGTTCGACCTCGATCATTTCAAATCGATCAATGACCGGTTTGGCCATTCGGCCGGCGACGAAGTCCTGCGGTTGTTCGCGCGGGTGGCGCGGGCGAGCACGCGTCTCAACGACATCATCGGCAGATTCGGCGGCGAAGAGTTCATCGCGATCGTTCCGGGTGGTATCGAGGTCGCCCAGAAAATCGCTGAACGCGTCCGGACTGCATTTGAAAACGCGGGGGCCGTGATTGAAAGCCAACCGATCGGCGCCACGGTCAGCACTGGCGCGGCTGCCTCCTACGATGCGACGACACCGATCGACGCCCTGATCGCAAAGGCGGATGCCGCGCTGTATCGGGCCAAGCATGATGGACGCAATCGCGTGGTTACGACCGAGAGCGAGAACGCTTCGGAACGCGCCCGACTCATCGCCGCGGCGCGACGCACGCGTCCATATGGTATGGCGGCATTTGCACTCATTTCGCAACGCAACAAATCCGTGCGTTCGGCCTGATCCATAAGCCGTACCTGCGTTTCCCGGAACTGAAACGTCTCGTTTACATGCCGGCGGTACCATTCCGGCATGTGGGGACCATCGATTTACGACCGGAGCGGAGCTGATGTGCTCCAGCTTGAGGCCTACGCCGAGCGTGCCGGCGCAGCGCTGGCCTGCGCCTATTCCAATTCCGCCGAATTCGATGCTGCGCTGATTGCGGCACGCCGCGCGGCAGGCGTCTACGGGCCGCGCCGCCATCGCCGCCAGATGCTTGCGACTGCTGCGGGTGTTGCGGCAGGGCTCGCCGTTGTTGCCTTTTTGATCATCTGATCTCCGTTTAAGCAAAAAAATCGGGCGCCCTTGCGGGGCGCCCGAAGTTGCATCGCAAAGCTACGTAGCTTGCGCGATGACTAGGAGGAATCCTTACGCCGAGTAGTACATTTCGAACTCGATCGGATGGGGTGT
>JBEVFG010000236.1:0-5010 GCA_040512415.1 Pseudolabrys sp.
CGGCGGCGGTCTCTTCTCGGGATTATTCGGCAACGGCGCTCGGCCCACGCCGCCCGCGCCGGTGCAACCGGTTGCCACCACCACGCGCGCGGCCACGACTGGAACCGGCGGCCTCGACGGTTGGCTGCTTAACGGCCTCTTCGGCCGCCGTTAGTGCTTTGCGGCGCGGGCACGAAGCCCGCGCGTCGCCAGCCAGAGCCCAAACGTTGCAAACCCCATCGTGGCGACGCCGAGCGCGAGCGGCCAGGCGCTTTGTCCGAGGAACCATCCGACCGCCGCTCCGCACACCGCTGCCGCAGTTTGCTGCAAAAATCCGAACAGCGACGATGCCGCTCCGGCCCGTTCGGGAAACGGCGTCATCGCACCGGCGATGCCCTGCGGCAGCACCATGCCGAGGCCGGCAAGATAAACCGCCATCGGAAGAACCAGCGACATGGAGGACGTAAGTCCAGACGCAACTGCGGCGACCATCGCCAGCCCCCCGGCAGCGCAGGCGCAGCCGCCTAATCCGAGGACCCCATCCAGTCCGAGACGAATGACAAGCCGGGCGGCGATTGCCGAGCCAATCATATAGCCAACCGAACCGAGCGCGAAGGCGACACCGAAATCAAACGGTGCGAGGCCATAGAGATCCTGCAGCACGAACGCCGACCCGGAAATCCAGGCGAAGAGACCGGCATAGCTCGCCGATGTAATGGACAGATAGGCAAGGTATGCCGGATTGCGCCCGACGATCCGATACGACCGTAGCATTGACGGAAGCGATACCGGTTCGGCGGCGCGGTTATTCAATGTCTCAGGCAGGAGCGCCCAGACGACTGCAGCGCCGGCAAATCCAGCGCCGACCAAGGCGAGAAATGTCACGCGCCAGCCAAAGGCGGTCTGTATGAGACCGCCAAGAATCGGCGCCAGCACCGGCGCGAGCGCCATCACCGAACCGATCACCGACAATTCGCGTCCGGCATGCGCCCCTGAATAGATGTCGCGCACAATCGCACGCGTTAGCACGATGCCACCGGAGCCGCCGAGCGCCTGAAACGCGCGCGCGACGATCAGCATCTCGATCGACGTTGACAGGGCGCAGGCAAGGCTCGCCGCGCAGTAGAACGCAATCGCTCCGATTAACACCGGTTTGCGGCCGTGCCGGTCGGACACGGGCCCATAGATAATCTGACCTGCCGCAAAGCCGACCAGATAGGCGGAAATCGTAAGCTGCACCTGCGCGGAGGAGGCGCCGAGCTGCCGCGCGATGTCCGGCAGCGACGGCAGATACATGTCGGTCGTCAGCGGGCCGACCGCACTCAGGCCAGCGAGCAAAGCCGTGAGCGCAAAAGTGCCTGGACGCAGCATGGAATGGGGGTTCCAAAAATCTTCAGATCAAGTATTTTCGTCCAGGCCGTACCGGTGCAGGTCGGCCCCGTGCGCGTCGAGCCAGGCCTTTGCACGGCCCATGTCGGGACAAATTTTTTCAACCAGCCGCCAGAAGCGCCGCGAGTGATTCATCTCGATGACGTGCGCGACTTCGTGCGAAGCGAGATAGTTGAGCACGAATGTCGGTGCGAGAATGAGCCGCCATGAATATGAAAGCACGCCGGTTGACGAGCACGAGCCCCACCGGCTCGACTGATCGCGCACCGAAACGCGTTTGATAGTGACACCAAGCGCCTGCGCCGCCGCCCGACTTGCCACCTCCAGGTCGCGCTTGGCCTCGCGCTTGAGGAAGTCACGAACCCGGCGAGGCAGATACGGCGTCTCACCGGCGACGCAGAGAAGTCGCATGTCGGCGCCGATCTCGATCCAGACCGTACCGCGGGTACCTTTGCGATGGTCGATCCGATGGCTGACACCACGCAATGGCAAGTGTGTTCCATGCGCAAAAGGCATGGCGTCCGGCAGCCGCCGCAACCGTGCTACGATCCAGGCACCGTTTTTTTGTGCAAATTCTCTCGCCTGCTTCACGCTGCCGCGCGGCGGCATCGTAAGCACGACGTCGCGGCTGGCAGCGTGGATGCGCAGTGTATAGCGCCGCGCCTGGCTGTGGCGGCGGAGGCGCACCGGATACATTTCGCCGTCGAATACGATCGTTATGCCTTTCGGCTCGCTGGTGCGGCGAAAAAGCAGGGCGCGCAGCGGAATGGACATCTTCCACCCAGAATCAGAGGGTGCCGGCAGTGTGCCATATTCGCTCGCGAGAGCGCGAGATCAACGTTGGGCGGCGACCTTTACCGGTGCGGCGCGCGATGCACGGGCACCGTTATGCGAGAGCACGAAATCGGCGATGCGCGGCGCGATCTCGGCGCGGAAGCGCGAGCCGTTGAAGACCCCGTAGTGACCGACGCTGGGCTGCAAGTAGTGCACCTTGTTCTCGTCCGGAATATTGACGCACAAAGCGTGCGCAGCCTCGGTCTGGCCCACACTCGAAATATCGTCGTTCTCGCCTTCGACCGTCATTAGCGCAACGCGCTCGATGGCGGCCGGATCGACGCGCCGATCACGATGCATCATCTGCCCCTTCGGCAAGGCGTGACGGATAAAGACCGTGTCGACCGTCTGTAGGTAGAACTCGGCCGCAAGATCCATGACGGCAAGATATTCGTCGTAGAACTCGCGATGCTTCTGCGCGGAATCGCCGTCGCCTTTGACGAGATGCAGGAACAGATTGTGATGTGCTTCTATGTGACGGTCGAGGTTCAAGCTCATGAAGCCGTGCAGCTGCAGGAACCCTGGATAGACGTCGCGCATCATGCCCGGATGCGGGAACGGCACCTTGGTGATGACGTGATTGCGGAACCAATTGAGTCCGCGCCGTTCGGCCAGATCGTTCACGGCGTTTGGATTGATCCGCGTGTCGATTGGACCGCCCATCAGCACCATCGAGTGCGGAACGTCCGGATCGTTGTCGGCCTCCATCAGCGCGACCGCCGCCATAACCGGGACTGACGGCTGGCAAACGGCGATCACATGAATGTCGCCGCCGAACGCGTGAAGCATCGAGATGATGTAGTCAATATAGGTATCGAGGTCGAAATGCCCTTCGGCAAGCGGCACCATGCGCGCATCGATCCACTCGGTGATGTAAACGTCATGGTTGGGCAGGAAGGTTTCCACCGTGCCACGCAGCAACGTCGGGTAGTGCCCCGACATCGGCGCGACAATCAGAAGCTTCGGTTGTGGCCGGCGCGGCGGGCGCACGAACGCACGTTCGAAATGAAGCAATCGGCAAAACGGACGTTGCCAAACGCTCTTAATGTTGACCGCCACCCTCTCGCCGCCGACGGTGGTCGAACCGATTCCCCATTCCGGTTTGTGGTAGCGGCGAGTCGAGCGCTCGAACAGCTCCATTGTCGCCGCGATCGATTTTCCGTAGGCGGTGTGCGCGAGCGGGTTGGCAGGATTCTTGAAAAACAGACGCGTGGCGTCTGCAAACGCGCGCGATGGATTGAGCGCGGCATGCCCCAGCTCGTAGAACCAGTACATCGGCGTCGCGAGAAACGCGCCGCCACCCGCGGGGAGCGTTGCCGCTCCGCCGAATTCGCCTATTGCCATTGAGTCCCCCGACCCTCGCTGCGGTGCGGCAGACTGTCGTTTTTCATCCATAGCGTCAACATAGAGATAAGTTGTTCGCGTCAGGTTTACAACGCGAAAGGAGCGATTAAGTCCCAAAGAACACAGGCTTTTTTGGCTACTCGCCGGTCTGCAAAAGAGAACCGTGGACACGCGCGCTCTGCAAAAGCTTGAAAAAGGCCAATGATGCAGCTGCGAACAGGACGACATTAAATGCAAAAGCCTCGGCCATCAGATCGGCGCGAAACACATGGTCGATGACCAGCGCGCGCATACCTTCGAAAACGTAGGTTGGTGGCAGCGCCCAGGCCACGTACTGCAACCAATCAGGAAGAACGGCGACCGGATAGTAGACGCAGGTCAGCGGCAAAAAGAGAAACATGATCGTCCACGCCATGCTTTCGGCGCCGAGACCGTTCCGCAATAGCAACCCGGCGACAAAAATGCCGACCGACCAGCTCGTCAGGATCAGGTTCGCAAAGAAAGCCGCAAGCGCCAGACCGAGCGCCCACAGATTGAACCCGAAAAAGATGATGGCCAGGATCGAAACGGGAATCATTCCGATCGACAGGCGAACGATGCTCATGATCATCAGCGCCAGCAGGAACTCCGCTGGCCGCAGCGGCGACATCATGAGGTTGCCCAGGTTACGCGCGTACATTTCCTCGAGGAAAGAAATCGAGAAACCGAGTTGACCGCGGAACAGGATATCCCAGAGCAGCACAGAACCGATGAATACGCCGCTTGCCTGCGCGAAAAAGCCGGCATTCTGTGAAATGTAAACCTGCAGAAAACCCCACATCAGCATCTGCACGGTCGGCCAGTAGATGAGCTCGAGGATACGTGGCCACGACGAGCGCAGCAGGTACCAATAGCGGCGCACCATCGCAGCAACGCGATTGAGCGAGAAGTCCATTCCGGTATCGGTGCGCATCATTGCGCGGCCTCGCTCTGCCGGCGGCCGCGCGCCACGTCGAGAAACACCTCTTCCAGGTTCTCGCGACCGTAGCGCGCAAGCAGATGCGCCGGCGTATCGTCGTCCTCTATCCGGCCCTTTTTCATGATGATCACGCGCTCGCACAGGCGCTCCACCTCATTCATGTTATGCGAGGCGAGCAGAACGGTTGCGCGGTTTTCGGCCTGGTATTGCTCGAGGCGCGTGCGCACCCAATCCGCCGTGTCCGGATCGAGTGAAGCGGTCGGCTCGTCCAGCAGCAGAACCTCAGGCCTGTTGAGGAGTGACTTCGCCAGCGAGACGCGCGTTTTCTGTCCAGCGGAAAGCTTGCCTGTTGGCCGATCTAGAAACTCGGTCAGATCCAGCTCGGCGGCAAGGCTTGCGATCCGTTCGAGGATATCCGGCACGGCGTAGAGCTGCGCAAAGACCGAAAGATTCTGACGCACCGTCAGACGCATCGGCATATCGACATAAGGGCTTTCGAAATTCAT
>JBEVFG010000237.1:0-10061 GCA_040512415.1 Pseudolabrys sp.
TCATCACCACGCAACTTACGAATTCGATGATCAATCGCGGCGGTGCCACGCTGATCGTGCGCATCGCGGACCAGACCGGCGCGGCGTCATCGTCGATCGCCGCGGCCTTTGCCGCGGTCCGCAACAGCTACGACCTGATCGAGCTCAACGGGGAGATCGACGCGCTCGACAACAAGGTTCCCGGCAAGGTCCAGCTTGACCTTTATGCGGCCGTGCAGAGCCTGCTGCTCGACCGGCTGGTCTGGTTCCTGCGCAACGTGGACCTGTCGCAGGGACTCGAGAAAATCATCGGCCACTATCGCGACGGCATTGCCCAGGTTGAAAAGGCCCTCGATAAGGCGCTCTCCAAGTCGGCTGCGTCCGGGCGCGATGCCCGCATCGCGGACCTGAGCAAAGCGGGGGTACCGGAGATGCTGGCGCGCCGCGTCGCCAATTTGCCCGTGCTCAAGGCGGCGCCCGATATCGCGCTGGTGGCAGATCGCGCCGGCAAGCCGGTCGGCGAGGTCACCGCCACTTATTTTGCGACGGAAGCCTTCTTCCAGCTCGACAGTGTGGCAAGCGCAGTGCCCAATATTGTGGTTTCGGATTATTTCGACCGTCTTGCGCTCGACCGCGCTCTCGATTCGATCGGCGATGCGGAGCGTAGGCTCACCGCGGCGATGGTCGCCAATGGACACGCCGGGGCCGACGCGGTGGAGGAATGGGTGCGGCCGCGCCAAGCCGAAGTCGAGCGCATTCGCTCGGCGATCCACCAGATCGCCGGGTCAGGCCTCACGCTGTCCAAGCTGTCGGTGGCTGCCAGCCTGCTGGGCGATCTGGCGCGCCAGTAGCTGTGCTCGCCGGATTCTAGTGTCTGAAATGACGCGTGCCGGTGAATACCATCGCGACGTTATGTGCATCGGCGGCCTCGATTACTTTCGCATCGTTTACCGAGCCGCCGGGCTGGATCACCGCGGTCGCACCAGCTTCGATCGCGACCAGCAGGCCGTCCGGAAACGGAAAGAACGCATCGGACGCAACAACTGAACTTTTGGTGAGCGGAGCCGGGACTTTTAGTTCTTTCGCGGCTTCTTCCGCCTTGCGCGCAGCGATGCGTGCGGCATCGACGCGGCTCATCTGTCCGGCGCCGATTCCGACAGTGGCGCGATTTTTCGCATACACGATGGTGTTCGACTTCACGTGCTTGGCGACGCGGAAGGCAAAACGCAGATCGGCAAGCTCGGCGTCGCTCGGCTGACGCTTGGTCACGATGTGGAGCTGCATCTCGTCGACAACCGCATTGTCGCGTGATTGCACCAGCAAGCCGCCGGCCACGGATTTTACGGTCAGCCCGCCGGCGCGGGGATCGGGCAGGCCGCCGGCGACCAGCAATCGCAAATTCTTTTTCGCCGCTACGATCTTGATCGCTTCTTCGGTTGCGTCGGGTGCGATGATCACTTCGGTGAAAATCTCGGTGATCGCTTTCGCAGCCTCGGCATCGAGCTTGCGGTTAAGCGCAACGATGCCGCCGAATGCCGACGTAGAATCGCAGGCCAATGCCTTTCGGTACGCATCGAGCAGATCACGTCCTTCCGCAACGCCGCATGGATTGGCGTGCTTGACGATCACGCAAGCGGCGGCGCGGTTCGGATCGAACTCGGCGGCGCATTCGTAGGCGGCGTCGGTGTCGTTGATGTTGTTGTAGGAGAGCTGCTTGCCCTGCAACTGACGGGCCGTGGCGACGCCAAAACGCTGGCCGGGCGAGCGATAGAATGCCGCGGTTTGGTGAGGGTTCTCGCCATAACGCAGCGCTTCCACCAATTTGCCGCCGAAAGCCCGATAGTCTGGGGCGTCATCGTGCAGCGTTTCCGCGAACCAGTTTGAAATCGCCGCGTCATAGGCGGCGGTGCGCGCATAGGCCTTAGCTGCGAGTTTCTGCCGCAATTCGAAGGACACCATGCCGCTGTGCGCGGCCATTTCGCCAAGAACGTTTTCGTAGTCGGTGGGATCGACCACAACGGCAACGTCCGCATGATTCTTGGCCGCCGCTCGAATCATCGCCGGCCCACCGATGTCGATATTCTCAATGCAATCGTCGAATAATGCGCCCTTCTCGACCGTCGATTCGAACGGATAAAGATTGACTACGAGCAGATCGATAGGCCTGATCTGATGCTGCTCCATCGCCGCGGCGTGTTCCTTGTTGCCGCGGATCGCGAGCAGGCCGCCATGCACTTTTGGATGCAGCGTCTTAACGCGGCCGTCCATCATTTCGGGAGAGCCGGTCAGCTCGGCGACATCGATTACGGCAAGTCCGGCATCCTTGAGAGCTTTGGCAGTGCCGCCCGTCGAAATCAGCTCAACGCCAAAGCCTGCCAGCGTAGTCGCAAATGCAACCAGACCGGTCTTGTCGGAGACCGAAAGCAAAGCGCGGGTTACGTGTCGCGGGTGGCTGGCCATGAGGCACGAGCTAGCACATCAACGGGCCTGAAGTGTATTCGGCCGTAACGCATGCGAGCACTGCATCCACAAGCATCGGTTCTATAGCGGCAATTCCGGCTCATGAGCGCGGTCGGGACGTGCGCCCGGGGTGGCGGGCGGCGTGTGGCGGAAGCTCCAGCGCACATTGCCCTGCTCGCCCACACGCCCATAAATGACAATTTGCACCGTTCGGCGCGGGCCGTCTGAGCCGGCCAGGAACACGCTTTCCTCGATTTCAACGGAGTCGGCCAAAGTTGCGAAGGTCCATACTTCGCGATCCTGCAAAAGCAGGATGACGTCTCGTCCGTCAGCGAGGCGGCTCGCCTTGATTGCGGGGTGCAGATGAAACCGGACGGCAAATTCGACGCCCGGGCCTGAAGCGGCCGCCTGGCCGTCTGTCGTCGTGAAGCTATCTTCTCCATCGAGCACCCGGCCATCTGCGCTCAGCCGAATAGCGCGGTGGTGGATGACGTCGCAGTCGCTTGCATAGCCGTCGTGGGAGGCGCGCAGCACCGTACCACTGGGATCGCGATCGACATGGACATTATGCGGCCCGCCCACGATCGGCGTGCCGCCAAGCAGGCGCCGGACTGCGGCGGACTCGAGAAAATGGCACGACGATTGGTCGTTGAGCGTTACGGTCGAATGCGCCGGCGTCGCGCGGGCGACCTGGCGCCAATTCTCCTTGTTGACCGCCGGCAACCCGCAATTGATGACCAGCCGCTGTTGCTTCCACGACATTTCGAACGACAGACAGCCGGCATGCGCCTCCTGGCTCACGGCAACCGGCGGAGCTTTCCCTGTGTCCATCAGGAGCGTGGTCTGTCCGGTTTCGATGCGCTGATACCCTGAATGCGGTGCGTTCGAGACGGGCGTGCCCCGCGCATCGTCATAAGCCAGCACGGTGGCGAGCAGGTCGACAGGCGTTGGCCCTATGCCATTGAACTGCGCAAAGTTCCCGTCGCCGTGGCGGAAGAAGCGCAGCATCGGCATGATCCGGTCGATGGCATTATTGAGTGCCTGCGGTGGCTGCAACTGACGTGCGGAAAACAACTGACGCAACGGCAACAAGTCGGTCAGCAATTCAATCAGCGTGCCGGGATTTCGGCTGATGTGGCCGCCATCCGGCAGAATTTGTGTACGCAATTCGTCGATCAGACGACGCACGTTGGAACGCAAATATCCCGACTGGCCCTGCATACAAAGCGTCGCGTAAGTCAGGGCGATCACGGCCTGCAGGCGGGGCAGGCCGTCGCGCGTTTCATTGAGCGTGCGGCGCAGATAGCGTACCTGCCGCGACAGGCTGCGGATAAAGCGTCGATAAAAGCGTGCGTCGGCATCCTGCAAAATAAAAGGTGCTTGGCTGAGCCAGCAGATCACACGACGCGAGAGAACGTCGGCACGCCAGCCTGTCGTGTGCCATCGGCCCTGGATGTTGATCCACTCGTCGATCAGCGAGCGTGCATTAGCGCGCGTGATCGCCGAGTCGGCGGCGCGCAGATGGCGCAGCCAGACGAAGCCGAGTAACGTCACCGCCCATTCGTCGGATGGCGGCGTCATTTCAAAAGGCGACCGGCGATCGCAGATGACGACCTTGCCGGCAAAGGCAAAGCGCCCGGCGTAGATTTCGCTTGCGCGCGTGGCATCGGCGGTGCGCAGATCCTGCGGCGCGATCACCAGCCTGTCGGTTTTGGTCGACGCAAAGCGCCAGCGCACCAGCGGGTGCGCATTGATGCTGCCGAGCAGGCTACGGAAAGCGCGGCGCCCGAGGAGCACGGAGAGCCTGGCTCGCTCCGCGACCGAAACCCGCATCATCAATCCGTTCGTCCCCTGGTGCGCGTACCGATCCGTAAGCGCGGTTGACACGATAGCGAAGGGTCGGGAAAGCGCCAATATCTCAATCCGCTTGCGGATTTAGGCCGGTTTGCGGGTGAGACGAGCAGCGTAAAAACCGTCGAGCCCTCCCCAGCGCGGATCCGAATCAGGCAGGTGCATCGGCAACGTCCGCAGGTCGCCATCGTCGGTGACGAATTCGCGGCACTCGAAGACATCCTGCGGCGTAACAGGCTTCCGCATAATGCGCGGATCGCGCGTCAGCAGGGCGGCGATCTGGTCCTCGCATTCCTCCGGTTCCAGCGAGCACACGCAATAGACAAGCACGCCGCCGGGCTTGAGCATGCCGACTGCGCGGTCGAGAAGCTTGTGCTGCAAATCCGCGAGTGCAGAAAGGTCGGCTTCGCTCTTGAGCCAGGGCACGTCGGGATGGCGGCGGATGGTTCCGGTCGAAGAGCACGGCGCATCGAGCAGGATCGCATCGAAGGGCTCCGCCTGCCATTCCAGCGCGTCGACGGCGACGGTGTCGGCTTTCAACCCGAGACGCGACAGGTTCTCTCGCAAGCGGTTGAGCCGCACGGGCGAACGATCGACCGCAGTTACCTCCGCGCCTGCAAGAGCGAGCTGTGCGGTTTTTCCACCCGGCGCGGCGCAGAGGTCGGCGACCCGCGCGCCGCGCAGATCGCCGAACAGATTTACCGGCAGCGCTGCGGCTGCGTCCTGCACCCACCACGCGCCCTCTGAAAAACCCGGGAGCAAGGAAATCGCGCCATGCGCCGACGTTCGCACCGTTCCCGTTGGCAGCACGCGGCCGCGCAGGCGTTCCGCCCAGGAGCCGGCGTTGTCCTTGACCGTGATATCGAGAGCGGGCTCGTGCCCGATCGCGGTCGCGATAGCCCGCGCGGTGTCGCGGCCATAGGTCTTGCTCCAGCGCTTGAGCAGCCAGTCCGGCGTGTCACGTGAAACGTCGCCCGATTGCGCGGTCGCGCCTAGTTGCGCGACACGGCGCAAGACAGCGTTTACGAGGCCGGCGTAGCGGGCGGCGCGCCGGTCAGCTTGGGCTAGACGCACGGACAGGTCGACGGCTGCATGGTCGGGGACTTCAAGCCAGAGAATCTGAGCCGCCCCGAGCAGGAGGATGGTCTCGGCGCGCGGCGCGTCCGCGGGAAATCCCTTTTCGAGGAATCCGCCGACCAGATGGCGAAGCGTGCCAAGGCGCCGCAAAACCGTCGCAGCCAACCGGCGCGTCAGCGCGCGGTCGCGGTCGGGAAGCGTGGAAAGGCCCGTATGGGCGTTCTTGCCGGAGAGAAGTTCGTCGAGCGCGATGCGGCGCCGCAACACGCCGTCGAGGATATCGGCGGCGATTCTTCGGGCGGCAAGGCCGGGGACTTCCGGCTGGGGTGAGGTGCGCGGACGCGCCATACCCCGATAGTTGCCGGTAAATTGTGTCGAGGTCGCGAACTTCGGCCAAAAAACTCAGCAACGCACAGTTTTGGCCGGCACCTATTGTTCGACGACCACCGGCGTGTCGATGCTCACCGGCCGGTAAGGCTCCCCGATATCGCAGTTGCACATGCGGGCGCAGCCATGGAAGACGAAGCCGCCGATCGAGGCGGGCCGGTTGGTGCCGTGGGTCGCGTGCTCGCCGCCGCGTATGGTGAGGGCGGCCGCGCCCATCGGGTTATTGGCGGCGTCACCGGGAATGACCTCGGCCAGGCCGGGTCTTCAGCGCGAATCATGCCGGCCTCACGCGCCGGCCTTTGCCACCTTTTTGTTCTGCCGGTTATTGACCAGATCGTCCACGACAGCCGGATCAGCCAGTGTCGAAGTGTCGCCGAGATTGCCGTACTCGTCTTCGGCGATCTTGCGGAGAATTCGCCGCATGATCTTGCCCGAGCGCGTCTTTGGCAGACCGGGCGCGAACTGGATCAAGTCGGGCGATGCAATCGGCCCGATCTCTTTGCGCACCCAGCCGACAAGCTCCTTGCGCAGGTCCTCACTCGGCTTTTCGCCCGCCATCAACGTCACGTAGGCGTAGATACCTTGGCCTTTGATGTCGTGCGGATAGCCGACGACAGCGGCCTCCGACACTTTCGGATGTGCGACCAGCGCGCTTTCGACTTCTGCGGTGCCGAGACGGTGGCCGGCGACATTGATGACGTCGTCGACGCGGCCGGTGATCCAGTAGTAGCCGTCCGCATCGCGGCGGCAGCCGTCGCCGGTGAAGTACTTCCCGGGATAGGTCTTGAAGTAGGTATCGATGAAGCGCTGGTGGTCGCCATAGACCGTGCGCATCTGACCGGGCCATGCATCGGCGATGCAGAGATTGCCGCTGGCGGCGCCTTGCAGCTCCTTGCCCTCGGTATCGACCAGCTGCGGGATAACTCCGAAGAACGGCCGCGTCGCCGAGCCGGGTTTGAGCTTGGTGGCGCCGGGCAGCGGCGTGATCAAAATGCCGCCGGTCTCGGTCTGCCACCAGGTATCGACGATCGGACAGCGGTTCTCGCCGACCACGTGGTAGTACCACTCCCAGGCTTCCGGATTGATCGGCTCGCCGACGGTGCCGAGCAGACGCAAGGATTTGCGCGAGGTCTTCTTCACCGGCCCGTCGCCCGCCTGCATCAGCGCGCGGAGCGCCGTCGGCGCAGTGTAGATGATGTTGACCTTGTGCTTGTCGCACACTTCCCAGAAGCGCGACACGCTCGGATAGTTCGGCACACCCTCGAACATCATGGTGATGGCGCCGTTGCAGAGCGGGCCATAGACGATGTAGCTGTGGCCGGTGACCCAGCCGACGTCGGCGGTGCACCAGTAGATGTCGCCGTCGTGATAGTCGAACACATATTGGTGCGTGAGCGCGGTGTAGACCAGATAGCCGCCGGTGGTGTGCAGCACGCCCTTCGGCTTGCCGGTCGAGCCCGAGGTGTAAAGGATGAACAGCGGGTCCTCCGCGCTCATCTCCTCGCACGGGCAGTCGGCCGGCACGGTCTTGGCGAGGTCGTCGTAATAGACGTCGCGCCCGGCCCGCATGTTCACCTTTTCGCCGGTGTGGCGCACGACGATGACGGATTTGACGTGGCCGACCTTGTCGCAGGCGGCATCGGTATTGGCCTTGAGCGGAATTTTGCGGCCGCCACGGACGCCCTCATCGGCGGTGATCACCACGTCGGACTTGCAGTCGTCGATGCGGCCGGCGAGCGAGTCCGGCGAGAAGCCGCCGAACACCACTGAGTGGATTGCGCCGATGCGCGCGCAGGCGAGCATGGCCACCGCAGTTTCGGTAATCATAGGCAGATAGATAGTGACGCGGTCGCCTTTCTTGACACCGCGCGCCTTCAGCACGTTGGCGAAGCGGCAGACTTCGGCGTGCAGCTGCTTGTAGGTGAGCTTCTTGTCGTCCTTCGGATCGTCGCCTTCCCAGAGAAGGGCGGTCTGATCGCCGCGCTTGGCGAGATGACGGTCCACACAATTGTAACTAACGTTCAACGTACCGTCTTCGAACCACTTGATGGAAACGTTGTGCGGATCGTAAGAGGTGTTCTTCACCTTGCTGAAGGGCTTGATCCAGTCGATGCGCTTGGCCTGCTCGGCCCAGAAGCCGTTTGGGTCCTTGATCGAACGATCGTACATCTCCTTGTACTTGGCGTCGTCGACGAAGGCGCGCTTCCGCCATTCAGCCGGCACGTCATAGATCTTATCGGACATCGACACTTCCTCCCGCCCGCCGTTGATGCCGCGGGCTCCCGCTACATTAGCTGTTGGCTTGCATTATGCGACGACGCCTTGATTTGCGACAAGGCGGACAAATTGCCCCTTTGGTTGCAGATTCAGGCCGGATTTTCCGTCTTTTAGCGGCCAAAGCCGCCTAGGATCGCCCCGATGATCAGCAATGCGCCGAGCCAGGCCACGCTGGGTCAGCAGAGCCTTGCGGTTGGAAAATGCGTTATTGGACGCGATTGTGGTGACAACGAAGCCAAGCCAGCAGAGCGCCCCGGATATGAGGCCGGCGCGCATGGTGAACATGTTGAAATGCACGAGGATGCCATAGAGCACCCAGGCCATGATGATTTCGGCGAGGAACACCAGGACAAAGGGCGCCGCCATTGCGACGGCCGATTTACTGGCCTGTTCGGCCTTGCACTGCTCGAGGGTCTTTCCCTGCGCAGCCATCCACCACTTGCCGAGGCCAGTGTAGTAGATCCCACCGAAAATCCACGCGGCAACGGGCCGCAACGAGGATCGAGACGATATTGGCGTGGGTAAAGCTCATAAGGGCCTCCATTCCTATGCCCGGCATCCGCGCCTTGCTGAGGGGCATTATGAAAAGAGGTCGACGGCCGATACAAGCCCGGTACCGATAAGTCAGGTCTTCAGCCCGCCCATCTTGCAGACCAGCTTCCATTCGGCCTCGGTCACCGGCTGCACCGACAGGCGTCCGTACTTCACCAGCGCCATGCCTTTGAGCTTCGGCTCGGCCTTGATCGTTGCAAGCGTCACCGGCTTCGGCAGCGGCTTGTCCGCCACGGTGGTGACGGCCACCCATGGCTCGCCTTTGGCGGCGGTCGGATCAGGGAACGATTCCCGGATCACTTCGCCGATGCCGACAACCTGCTTCTCGTCGCCCGTGTGGTAGAAGAAAAACTTGTCACCTTTTTTCATCTCGCCGAGATGCCGGCGCGCAGTGAAATTGCGCACGCCGGTCCATGCTTCACCTTTGGCTCCGCGCTTGACCTGGTCATTCCAGGAATACTCGTCCGGTTCGGTCTTCAACAGCCAGTACGCCATGTCACGATTCCGATTTGAGGGGTCTTGTCAGCAGCGACTCGATGGCCTCGTCGACGTTCATTTTTCCAGCCAGCACTGCGGCGACCGCGCCTGAGATCGGCATGTCGACATTCTTTGCGCGTGCCATCTCCATCAGCGCCGGCGCGGTGAATACACCTTCGGCGAGCTTGTCATGCGCGGCGGTGTCCGCCTTTTCGCCCTTCCCTAACGCGACGCCACAGGAGAAGTTGCGCGACTGTGGGGTCGAACATGTAAGAATGAGATCGCCGAGACCGGAAAGACCCATCATGGTTTCGGTCTTGGCGCCGTGAGCCTTGCCGAAACGCACGAGTTCGGCAAAGCCGCGCGTCGTCAGCGCAGCAGAAGCGCTGGCGCCTAGCCCGCGGCCGGTGACGATGCCGGCGGCAATCGCAAGCACGTTCTTCGTTGCGCCGCCAAGCTCGACGCCGCGCACATCGGTGGAATGGTAGGGGCGGAACGCGCCTACATTGATCGCATGTGCGAGTGCGGCCGCCATTTTTGAATCAGCCGCAGCGATCGTGACGGCTGTCGGCAACCCGCGCGCGACGTCCGCAGCGAAGCTTGGGCCCGACAGAATCGCTGGCACGGCCTTCGGCGCGCACTCCGCAATCACCTCGGTCATGAACTTGTGTGTGCCGTGCTCGATGCCCTTGGCGCAGGCCACCAGAGGAATTACACCGGACAGTGACTTTGCAAGCGCGCTCACAACCGAGCGCATCGCCTGCGCGGGCACGACCAGCAGAATCGCTTCGGCGCGTGCGGCCTCGCCCAGATCGCGCGTCACCTTGATGCGCTCGTCCAGCTTTACGCCGGGCAGGAATTGGCTTTCACGTCTTCCCGACAAATGCTCGGCGTTGTTGGCATCGAACTCCCATAGCGTCACATCGCGTCCCGCGCGCGCGCAGGTGAGTGCCAGCGCCGTTCCCCAGGCGCCTCCGCCGAGCACTGCGATGCGTTGGAAG
>JBEVFG010000238.1:0-4039 GCA_040512415.1 Pseudolabrys sp.
GTGAACAAATCCGCGCGTAGGCCGTCGTCAATGTCATGCGCGTCGTAAGCGATATCGTCCGATAAAGCGGCAACCTGGGCTTCCGCGCTGGCGTAGCTCCACAATTCGAGATCCTGGATCTTCGAGTAGGCAATGATCGCCGCAGGCACGCCATGTCTCGCATAGCGGCCGACCGGCGCCCCCTCGCGATTGGTGAGCGGACCGTTGTGCTTGACCAGGCCTTCAAGCGTTTCCCAGCTCAGGTTGAGGCCATCAAATGCCGCATAGCGGCGCTCGAGATCCGTCACGATGCGCAGGGCCTGCGCGTTGTGGTCGAAGCCTCCGCTGGCTGAACGACACTCGTCGAGGGCACGCTCGCCCGCATGACCAAATGGCGGATGACCGAGATCGTGTGCGAGCGCCAAGGCCTCCGCTAGGTCCTCATCGAGCCCAAGCGCGCGTGCAAGCGAGCGGGCAATCTGGACGACTTCCAAAGTGTGCGTCAGCCGCGTTCGGTAATGATCACCTTCGTGATAGACGAAGACCTGCGTCTTGTGGGCAAGCCGCCTGAAGGCCGCGGAATGGATGATCCGGTCACAGTCCCGCCGGAAGGCATTGCGTGTCGGGCTGATCGTCTCGGCGTGGAGCCGGCCGCGGCTTTGCGCCGGATTGGCCGCATAAACTGCCCTTTCGCGCCCGGGTTCGACCGCCATCGCTGCATTGACCTCACTGGCCGGCGCACTTAACTATCCGTTGGGCCATCTGCCAATAGGATCGGCCCGAAAAGGCACAAGGATGAGCACGGGCATTACGGTCAGCGAACGGGCGGCAAAACGGATCGGCGAAATCCTTAAGGGTGAGCCGGCTGGAACCATGCTGCGCGTCAGCGTCGAAGGCGGCGGCTGCTCGGGCTTTCAGTACAAGTTCGACATGGAGCGCGCAAAGGCAGCCGACGATCTCGTCATCAGCCGCGACACCGCCGTGGTGCTGATCGATCCGATGTCGGTGAACTACATGGCCGGCTCGGAGATCGACTTCGTCGACGACCTGATCGGCGCCTCGTTCAAGGTGAAAAACCCTCAGGCGAAAGCTTCCTGCGGCTGCGGCACCAGCTTCGCGCTGTAGTCTATTCCGCCGCGACCGCGGGCGGAGCTTCCTCGACTTCCGTCAGCTGCGGCTCAAGACGGCGCTTCAACATACGGTCGAAGCGATCGAGATACAGATAAATCACCGGCGTGATGTAGAGCGTGAGCAGCTGCGACATCACCAGGCCGCCGACAACTGCCACGCCGAGCGGCTGACGCAATTCGGCGCCCGCGCCTGTGCCAAGCGCGATCGGGATCGTGCCGAAGATTGCCGCGAAAGTCGTCATCATGATCGGGCGGAAACGCAACGTCGCCGCTTCGCGGATGGCGGCTTCCGCCGACAGTCCGACGCGACGCCGCTCGATCGCAAAGTCGATCATCATGATCGCGTTCTTTTTCACGATGCCGACCAGCATAACGATGCCGATCATCGCGATCACCGACAGGTCCATACGGAACAGCATCAGCGTCAGAATTGCGCCAATACCCGCCGACGGCAGGCCCGAGATGATCGTGATCGGATGGATGAAGCTTTCGTACAGAATTCCGAGCACGACATAAGCCGCGAAAATGGCAGCAAGGATCAGGATGCCCTGCCCGCGCAAGGACTCCTGGAAGACTTGCGCTGTGCCCTGGAAGCCGGTCGTGATCGTCGCCGCCAAGCGCTCGTCACGCTCGAGTTTGGTGATGGCATCGACGGCCTGACCGAGTGAAAATCCCGGCGCAAGGTTGAACGAGATTGTCACCGCCGGCTGCTGACCCTGGTGATTGACCTGCAACGGCCCGACCGTGCGAACGAAATGCGTCACCGCCGACAACGGTATCGTCGTGCCGTTCGTCGTCTTCAGGAAGATGCGGTTGAGGTCGTCCGGGCTCTGCTGGAATTCCGGCATGGTCTCGAGAATGACCTGGTAGTCGTTTGCGGGCGTATAGATGGTCGCGACCTGACGCGAGCCAAATGCGTTGTAGAGCTCCTGGCGCACCTGATCGACGGAGACGCCGTAGACCGCCGCCTTCTCACGATCGACTTCGACCGTCACTTGCGGGTTCTTCACGTAGAGGTCGGTCGTAACGTCGAGCAGCCCGGGAATTTGCGCGATCTTGTCCCGCAATTCGGGCGTGATGCGATAGAGATCGTCGGTGTCGTTGGACTGCAGCGTGTACTGATACTGACTCTTGTTCAGCCGACCGCCGAGATTAATGTTCTGGATCGGCTGGAAGAAAATCTGAATGCCGGGAACGACGTTCACGTTCTGCCGCAGCCGTGCCATGATCTGCTGCATGCTGTCTCGTTCGTTGCGCGGCTTGAGCGCGACTAGCATGCGGCCGCTGTTGCCGACCTGGTTCGGGCCGCCTGTCCCGACCGTCGAATTGACGTAAGCGACGCCTTTGTCGGCGCGCACGAGCTCGGCAATCTTGCGCTGGTGCTCCGCCATCGCCGGAAATGCGATGTCGGTATTGGCCTCGGTGATGCCGATCACGTAGCCGGTATCTTCAGTCGGGAAAAAGCCTTTTGGCACGATGATGTAGAGCCAAATCGTGCCCGCGATTGTCGCCAACGTGACCCAGAGCATAACCTGCTTTGCCTTGAGCACGCGGTCGAGGCTCCACTCATAGGCCTTGAGCCCGGCGGCGAACATGGCCTCGAACCATTGCAGCACGAAGTTCTGCTTTTCATGCGGGTCATGGTTCTTGAGCACGCGCGCGCACAGCATCGGCGTCAGCGTCAGCGACACGAATCCGGAAACGATGATCGCGACCGATATCGAGACTGCGAACTCGCGGAACACGCGTCCGACCATGCCGCCCATCAACAGAACGGGGATGAACACGGCGATTAGTGAGAACGTGATCGAAACGATGGTAAAGCCGATCTCGCGCGACCCCTTCAACGCCGCTTCGAACGGACGCATGCCGCCTTCGATGTGGCGGACGATGTTTTCCAGCATCACGATCGCGTCGTCGACCACGAAACCCACCGACAGAGTGAGCGCCAGCAGCGTCATATTGTTGATGGAGAAGCCAAAGGCATACATCGCCGCGCAGGTCCCGATCAACGAGACCGGCACCGCCAGTGCCGGAATAACCGTTGCCGACACTTTGCGCAGGAACAGGAAGATGACCATGATCACAAGCGAAATCGCGATCGCCAGCGTCTCCTGCACGTCCCAGACCGCCGCACGGATCGAGATCGAGCGATCGAACAGCGGCTGCATCTGGATCGCGGGCGGCACCTGCGCGCGCATCTGCGGAAGCTTGTTCCGCACCATGTCCACGACTTCGACGGTATTGGCGTCGGGTTGGCGCTGGATCGCCAGCACGATCGCGCGTGAATCATTGAACCAGGTGGCGATCTTGTCATTCTCGACGCTGTCGATCACCCGCGCGACTTCATTGAGCTTGATCGGTGCACCGTTGCGATAGGCCACCACCACGTCGCGGTAATCGGCGGCGTGCGGCATTGCACCGGTTGCGACTAGAGTGACCGCTTGCTCCTTGCCCTGCAGGGTGCCGACTGGCGCGGACGAATTGGCTTTGGTAACAACGCTGCGGATATCATCAAGCGAGATGTTGCGCGCGGCCGCTGCAACCGGATCGACCTGTACGCGCACGGCAAATTTCTGCGCGCCGTAGACCAGCACCTGCGCGACACCGGGCAGTTGCGAGATCTGCGGTGCCAGTACCGTTTCGGCATAATCGTTGATCGTCGACAGCGGCATCGTGTCCGAGCGCATGCTGATGTACAGCACCGGGAAGTCGCCCGGATTGACCTTGCGAAAGAACGGCGGCGTCGTCATTTCGACAGGCAGCCGGCGTTGCGCAGTGGCAAGCGCGGTCTGCACGTCGAGCGACGCGCCGTCGATGTTGCGGCCGAGATCAAACTGGATCGTGATCTGCGTCGTGCCCAGCGACGACGACGACGTCATCGACGAAATGCCGGAAATCGTCGACAGCTGCCGCTCGATCGGCGACGC
>JBEVFG010000239.1:0-4007 GCA_040512415.1 Pseudolabrys sp.
CTGCCTTCAAAGCTGTTGGACACGCAAGCCTCGGGAAACGCGGCTCTGATCCAAGCGTTCGCTGACACGTCGCAATTTGGTTGGAAAGTCGCGGCTGGCGTGCCGTCTAGTTCTATTGAGGCTCGAACCCGACGCAACTGGATGACCTTCGTGGCGATTTCCTCATTGCTCGCCATGGCATCGTTCACCGGGGCGACGTTATTAACTCGCAGTCTACTCGAAGAACCGAAGCTGAACAATTTGATGCAAGCCGCGGCAATGCCCAGTCCCACCGATCACCGGCAGACATCAGGCCAGGGGCGGCCAGCCGGAGCCGCCGACCGCATGCGCGTCGCTCTCCAGGCGGGCAACATCGGCGTTTGGGAATTCAATCTCAAGACAGGCTTGGTGCACTGGGATGGCGAAATCGCGCGAATATTCAATCTTCACCCCGGCGACAATGACCACGTCGGCCGTGATTTCCTCCGCCGCGTGGTCCGCCCCGACCGCAACCGTCTCCTGAAGGCCCTCACTGCCGCATTGGCCGGCGACGCTCCTCTCGCGGTCGAGGTCCGCATCCGCCGCCCCGATAGCGAGATCCGCTGGATTGCCGTGCGCGGCGCGCTCGCAGGCGGCGCTGACGGTAGCGCGGCGCGCGAGATGGCGGGCGTTGCTTACGACATCACCGATCAGCGCCTTAATCTCACGCGCACTCACGCGCTGTTGCGTGAAGTATCGCATCGGTCGAAAAATTTGCTGGCGCTTATTCTCGCCATGGCTCGCCTCACCGCCCGAGACGCTGTCGACGTCAAATCGCACCTCAAGGACTTTACGCTGCGCGTCGCGGGCCTTTCGGCGTCCCAAGATCTCATCGTCGCCTCCGACTGGCAGAGCGTCGATCTCGCAACCCTGGCGACCGCTGAAATCGGCGCTGTAGCCCGCACCGATGCCGACCGAATTGTGATATCCGGCCCGCCCGTGTCGCTGACACCTGAGGCGGCGCAGACGCTCGGCATGGTCATTACCGAGTTGACCCTCAATGCCGCCGAACACGGAGCACTCACGTCCGCCAAAGGCGCCGTGAAGCTATCGTGGGAATTCCCGGATGACGAGACCATTTCCTTGTCATGGCGCGAGACCGGCGGTCCCGAGTTCGTGATGGATGGTCCGCGAGGCTATGGCCGATCCGTCGTAGAACGCTTTTCGACACAGGGCCTGAAATTGGCCGCCCACGCGGCGGCCGATGCACACGGTTTCCAGTGGACGCTGGTAGGCCCACTCGCCAACATCGGCACTCGGCACGAAAAAACGGTGTGATTTACAGACTTCCGTTCGCAGCTAGTCGACGGCCGCGAACCGACATCGGCCAAAAGGACACGTTATCCACCGCCGTTGCACCGCAGCCCGGAACCTTCACGGCAGCCACCCGTTCCAACCCCACTAGGGAGAATGTTCGGGGGGAACATGAACGTTCTGATTACGGAAGACGAAGCTATCCTCGCCGGCGAGCTTGAGGCCTTTGTCAAAGATCTCGGCCATGAAGTCGTTGGGATCGCGTCGTCGTCCCACAAGGCATTAAAACTAGCCGAAAGCTCATCATGCGATCTCGCGTTGGTCGACGTGAATCTCAGCGACGGTGCGACCGGCACGGCTCTCGCTCGCCACTTGAGCGAAAAAAGCAGCACCACCGTAATCTTCACGACCTCTAATCCGCACAGCATTCCCGATGACTTTTCCTCCGCCTGCGGTGTGTTGATCAAACCGTACTCGGAAAAGTGCATAAAGTCGGCCATCGAGTTTGTTGCCGATTGCATGACAAGTGGCGAGTCGCAACGCCGCAAACCCCGCGCCTTGCAGCTTTCGCCAGCCTACGCTGCGCGCTGGAATGTTTGCTGACGCGGCCCATTTCGACGCCAAGTATTTTTTATACGGGAGAGGAAGCAAGCGGCGCCCGCTTCGACGATATGACGTCCTCTTCCGGATCCAGCAACACCAGTTCCGCCAGCGTCACCACGACTCGCGTTCCTGGCCGTATCGTGCCGGGCTTGACCTGCTCATAATGGATCTTTCCCGCAAACTGCCGGGTGAGTAGCGCCGCGATCTTGCGCCCAAGCCCCTCTGAGGGATGTTCACTGTCACCTCTGAGGTTGTCGCCATCAACCCAGGGCAATTCATCGTCAACGCCACGGCCGTCGTCTTCGATTATGAGATGCGCGCCATTGCCCGGGACCTTTTTCAACTGCACGCTGACTTGACCAACGCTCTCATCGCCGAAAGCGTGCTTGAATGAATTGACGACGAACTCTTGCGCTAGCACGCAGAGCGATGTCGCGACCTGCGCCGACGCTAACAGCGGCGGAACGTTGACCGTCAGCCGAATGCGATCTTCGCCCACGGCTTCTACGACATCGTCAAGCACAGCTTGGATTAGCGTATCGATCCGCACGAGTTCGAGATCGTTGACGACATTGATGCGCCGTTGCGCGCTCGCAATCGCATGAATGCGGTCGCGCGCCCCGGACAATGTCTTCACCGATTTCGGATCGGATGTGTGCCGAATATGGAGATTGATGAAGCCGACGACGAGCGCCAGCGTGTTCCCGATCCGATGTGTGACATCACGCAAAAGGGCTTCGGTACGCTCGCGCTCCGCCTCGGCCCGGTCTCGTTCGACCGCCAGTTCTTCGGTACGGGCTTTCACCCTTTCTTCGAGCGTGCGGTTGGTCGAGCCGAGCGCCAGGGCCGTCAGCTCCAGTGCGGCCACGCGTTGACGTTCCCGAATGAGCGCGACGAGCGCAAGCGCGGCGCAGGCCAAAAGGGTTGCGAGCATCGCCGCAAGAAGCCAGAAACTTTGCGCGCGAAACTGCTTCACTTGCCGCTTGAACAAAAGTTGTTCCTGCTGCTTCGCGGCCGCGATCTGGCTGCGCAGGCGCTCCATGATCCCGCCACTGCGCTTCGCCTCTACAGCTTGCGCGGCAGCGCCGTCACCCGCTTTAGCGATTGAAGCAAGGCTTCGCTCGGCAAGATCGATCTGCTCTTCAATTGTCCGGTGGATAGCTTCGATCACCGCGAGTTGGGATGCGTTCCCGCTGCCGAGGCGGAGCAGATTATGATGGACCAATCCAACCGCGCCCTTCGCCGCTTGATACGGCTCGAGAGAGTGGGAGTCGTTTGTAAGCAAATAGCGGAGGTGACCGTCTTCCAGATCCTGGGCCGCGCTCAGCCACTTCGTAAATTCCTGCTGCACGACGAGCGTATGCGTGACCCGATCGGCGGCTTTTACCGTCCATCGCCACGCGACGAGTGCCGCCATTCCCGACAAAACGGCGACCGCCATCCAGATCAAGAGCGTTCGTGTTGCTCTCCCCGAAAAAATCGCGGTCGATGCCGACTGAGTGTTAAAACGATCCATGAAAAATGCTGCGTACCCAAAACCGGCCTGAAAACGCCTTGCAGGCTTCGTCCACGTTCACACGAACGCTGACACCTCCAAACCGTAGCACGAACTGCGAGCGTGACGTCTTTAAAGCGGAGTGCGACGCGGCGCTTGAGTTTCGACGGCATCGCAGCTTTGCATTGGCTTTGATTAAAAGGAGTTCATATTCTCAGAAATCTCAACCGCGTCGGAACCCTCGCCTAGGGATCACGTTTGATATACGTGACCGCGCCCACATATCCCCTCCCACTCCCCCCGTGGCCCAGGGTGCGGCATCACTTAGGAGAGTTCGCGACCGCTTCCCCCCGAGCGGCGCGAACTCCGCTTTTCTGCTCCCCATCTCCATCGACTTAGGACCGAGTGCTCAAGTACTACGGTCGCGGAACGCGCGCTCGATGCGGAACGTTTCCGAAAACACATCCAGCCGGAGCCACGAATGGGAAATCTGCTGCACTACGCGATCGTATTTTTGATCGTTGCGCTCGTTGCAGCCGCGCTCGGCTTTGGCGGCGTGGCCGGTACCGCAATGGAAGGCGCGCGGTTGATTTTTTGGGTCGCAATCGTTCTTTTCGTCGTTTCGGTCATAGCCAAC
>JBEVFG010000240.1:0-3469 GCA_040512415.1 Pseudolabrys sp.
TTGAAATTTGTCGGCTGCTGCTCGCTTGTGCCGGTGAAATCGACTGTCGCCTCACGTTTTTTCTTGTCGACCGTGATCTTGACCTTGATTGCGGTACCTTGGTCCATCTCGTAGTTGAATTCCGCATCGTGCAATCGGTCGATCACGCGCCGAACGCTCTCGGCCGCGTTATCTTGCACATGCTGCATATAGGCTTTCACGACCGGCAGCGCAAAGTGCTGCACCATCCTGCGTAGCTCGGCCACGCCCTTCTCGTTGGCGGCGACCTGTGCCTTGATGTCGTTGATGTTCTGAACCGGGTTGCGCGCCGGATATTTAGCGCCGGTGAGCGCTGCCAGCAATTCCTTTTCACGAAAGCGACCGCGATCGACCAGCTTGAAATTATCAAAGAGCACGCCTTCCTGCTCGATCGTCGTGGCATTCGGCGACATCGAACCTGGGGAAATGCCGCCGACATCGGCGTGGTGTCCGCGCGACGCCACCCAGAATAGGATCGATTTCTTCTTGTCGTCGAAAACCGGCGTGCAGACCGTGATATCGGGCAGGTGAGTGCCCCCGTTGTAGGGGGCGTTGATGGCATAGACGTCGCCCGGCCGGATGTGGCCCTGGTTTTCGCGGATGATCGTTTCGACTGCCCGGTCCATCGAACCGAGATGGACCGGCATGTGTGGCGCGTTGGCAACAAGCGTGCCGTCATGCGCGAAAACGGCGCACGAAAAATCTAGCCGCTCCTTGATGTTCACCGAGTAAGCGGTGTTTTGCAGCGAAACACCCATCTGTTCGGCAATCGACATGAAGAGGTTGTTGAACACTTCCAGCATCACGGGATCGGCGTGCGTTCCGATGGCGTGAACGCGCTTGAGCTTTTTGGCGCGGGTGAGCACGAGATGATTTCTGGCCGTCAGTTCGGCCTGCCAGCCTGGCTCGACCACGATGGTCTGGTGCGGCTCGATGACGATGGCGGCTCCTTTGACGCGGGATCCTGGCTTGAGCTGGTCGCGCGTGTAGACGTTGGCTTTGTGCCAGTCGCCGCCGGAAAAGAATTGCGTTTGCAGGGCTGGTTTGGGCAGTGCGGCACCCGCCCGCCGGGCGGCCTTCTCGGTGAATTTGGCGCCGCCGCCGACGGCCTCGACCGATACGGCCTCGATGACGATCTGCTTTGTGCGATCGATGAAGCCGAACCGCGCCTTGTGAGCCTTCTCGAACGCGCGCTTCATTGCGGCGCCGCTGCCTGCCGCCACCACGAGCGGGGTATCGGTGCCGGCGTAACGAATATGCGCGCGCACGAAAACCTTGATCTTGCCGGACGGCACGCCCTGACCTTCGACCTCTTCTTTGGTCACTTTTCCGAGCAATTTCCCGACGCGCGCGATCGCCTTGAAGGCCTTGCCGCCGAACGGCAACTCGATGGCCTGCTCGCGCGTGGCGCGGATGTCGGCGAGGCCCATGCCGTAGGCCGAAAGCAACGAAGAGAAGGGGTGAATGAGCACGCGCGTCATGCCGAGCGCGTCGGCGACCAGGCAGGCGTGCTGGCCGCCCGCGCCTCCGAAGCAGTTGAGCGCATAGCGCGTAATGTCATAGCCGCGCTGCACGGAAATCTTCTTGATTGCATTGGCCATGTTCTCGACCGCGATCTTGATGAAGCCGTCGGCAACGTCCTCGGGCATTCTGCCGCCGACCTGCTGGGCGAGGTCGGTGAAGGCCATGCGCACGGCATGCGCGTCGAGCGACAGGCTCTGCGACGGTCCAAAAATCTTCGGAAAGAAATCGGGGATGAGCTTGCCGACCATCACATTGGCGTCGGTGACGGCGAGCGGTCCATTGCGCCGGTAACATTTCGGGCCGGGATTGGCACCCGCCGAATCCGGACCGACGCGGAAGCGGGCGCCGTCAAAATGCAGGATCGAACCGCCGCCGGCGGCGACGGTGTGGATCAGCATCATCGGCGCGCGCATACGCACGCCGGCCACTTCCGTTTCGAAGGCGCGCTCGTACTCGCCGTCGAAATGCGACACATCGGTTGAAGTGCCGCCCATGTCGAAGCCGATGAGGCGGTTCAGCCCGGCCTGCTTCCCGGTCTCCGCCATTCCGACCACGCCGCCGGCCGGACCGGACAAAATCGCATCCTTGCCCTGGAACAGTTCGGCAGCCGTCAAGCCGCCGGATGACATCATGAACATCAGTCGCGCTTCAGACCGTTTCGCGTCCAGGTCCCTGTCGACCCGTGCCACATAGCGCCGCAGGATCGGCGAGAGGTAGGCATCGACTACCGTCGTGTCGCCGCGGCCAACGAGCTTGATCAACGGCGAGACCTCGTGACTGACCGAGACCTGCGAAAAACCCATCTCGCGCGCCAGCGCCGCCACCTTTCTTTCGTGATCGGCATGGCGGTAGGCGTGCATGAAAATGATCGCGACCGCCTTGATTCCGTCGCTCTTGATGGCGTTCAGCTCCGTACGCACAACCGCGAGATCAGGTTCACGCTCCACTGTGCCGTCGGCGCGCACGCGCTCGTCGACTTCAACAACACGCTCGTAGAGCATGTCCGGCTTGATGATATGGCGGGCAAAGATTTTCGGCCGCGCCTGGTAGCCGATTTTCAGTGCGTCGCGGAAGCCTTTGGTGACGAACAGCGCGGTGCGCTCGCCCTTGCGCTCGAGCAGCGCATTGGTGGCGACCGTCGTGCCCATTTTCACCGCGCCGACGTGCCCGGCCGGGATTGCTTCTCCCGGCTTCAGATCAAGTAGGTCGCGGATGCCCTGCACAGCGGCGTCGGTATAGGCTTCGGGATTTTCTGAAAGGAGCTTGTGCGCGACCAGCGTCCCGTCTGGGCGGCGCCCCACCACGTCGGTGAACGTGCCGCCGCGGTCAATCCAGAAGTCCCAAATTTGCCGGGAAATTTTTCTCGCCATGGTGCCGTATTCGAAAACTGAGCTACCACTATGTCCGGCCTGTCAGGGGTGAAACAAGCCTGTTAGGCTGACGGCCGCGAAAAAATTGGTGAGGCCATGCGAAAGCTGCTGGCATCAATTGCAGCGCTGTTTGTCGCCGCTTCGATGGCACAGGCCGCCGAGCTCCGGGTCTTGAGCGGCAATGGGGCCAAAGCGGCGGTCCAGGAATTGTGTGCGCAGTTCGAGCGCGCCACCGGCAACACGATCAGGCTGCATTTCGAGGTCAATGCCGACCTGAAAAAGAAGATCGAAGCCGGCGAGGCTTTTGACGTCGCGGTGCTCAATCCGCCCGTCATCGACGCATTGATCAAGGACGGCAAGCTGGTCACGGGCAGCCGCGCCGATATCGGCCGTTCCGGTCTGGGTCTGGCTGTGCGCAAGGGCGCGCCGAAACCCGACATCTCATCGGCGGAGGCGTTCAAGCGCACGCTGCTGGCGGCGAAAGCCGTCGCCTATCCTGGCAAGGGCGCGAGCGGACTCTATTTCGTCAGCCTGCTCGATCGGCTCGGCATCAAGGC
>JBEVFG010000241.1:0-5652 GCA_040512415.1 Pseudolabrys sp.
TGCTGCGCGTCGACGGCCAGCACCAGCCGGTCGAGAAAGCGCCGGCGCTCGGAGGCCGGCCCGTTGAAAAGCGGGTCCATGGCAGGCGTCAGCCATACAACCCGCAAATGGTCGGCGAAGGCAGTGGCCGAACGGACGCTTTCGCGGTCGATGCGGCATTTGCGCGTCGGCGCCGATTCTTCTCCCGCCGGAGGATCAATGCCAGTGCCGAGCGTCGCCAGTCCCAGCATGCTCTCGATCTCGGCTGAAATGGCCCAGGCGCCGTCGCCTTCCGAGAAGGCCAACTCTTCCATCGTCGCCCGCCGTAGGTCACGGCCAGGGGCGAGAAGGGAGATCGCTTCGATCAGGTTGGTCTTGCCCGCGCCGTTTGCGCCGGTGAGCACGATCGGCCCCGGGCGGTCGAGCCGGACCTGCGCAGCATGGTAGCTGCGGAAATTGCTCAGCGTCAGGCGGCGAATAAAGGCGGCGGTCATGTCAGAAACCAGTAGTCACTATTCAGTAACCAGAAAAGCACTGATTACCGATCACTGATTTCTGATCGCTGTTACACCCGCATGGGCATCAGCACGTATAGCGCGCCCTTGGCGTTTTGATCCTGGATCAATGTGGGCGATCCGGGGTCGGCCAGCTTGAGAACGGCAACTTCGCCTTCGATCTGGGCGGCAATGTCGAGCAGGTAGCGTGAGTTGAAGCCGATATCGAGCGGATCGGCGCCGTACTCGACTTCGATTTCTTCCGTCGCGCTGCCCGAGTCGGGATTGGTGACCGACAGCACCAGTCGTCCGCCGGTGATCGACAGCTTAACGGCACGGCCGCGTTCGCTCGAAACCGTCGAAACACGATCGACTGCGGCCTCAAAGTCCTTCTTGTCGACGACAAGATTCTTGTCGTTATTGACGGGGATTACCCGTGCATAGTCAGGGAAGGTGCCGTCGATCAGCTTTGAGGTGAGCACGACGTTGCCGATCGTAAAACGGATTTTGCCGCTGGAGAGTTCGACGGCGACGTCGCCTTCGCCGGTTTCGATCAGACGCTGTACCTCGCCCACTGTCTTGCGCGGCACAATGATGCCGGGCATTCCGGCCGCGCCCTGCGGCAGCGGTAACTCGACCTGCGCAAGGCGGTGTCCGTCGGTCGCGACGGCGCGCAGTGTGCCGCTTTTGGCGGTGCCCGCCACATGCAGATAAATGCCATTGAGATAGTAGCGCGTTTCCTCGGTCGAGATCGCGAACTGGGTCTTGTCGATCAGTCGCTTGAGGTCGGCCGCCGCGAGCTTGAAGGAATGGCTCATCTCCCCCGCCGCGAGATCCGGGAAGTCGCTTTCCGGCAATGTTTGCAAGGTAAAGCGCGAACGTCCGGCCCGCAGCGCGAGCACGGCGCGGTCCCCGGAGCCCTCGAGCACGATCTGCGAGCCTTCGGGCAACTTGCGCACGATTTCGTAGAACATATGGGCGGGAACGGTGGTCGATCCGCCAGGAGAGACTTCCGCGGCAATCGAGTCGGTGACCTCGAGATCGAGGTCTGTGGCCTTCAGGCTGAGCCTTCCGCGGTCGGCCTTGACCAGCACGTTCGCCAGAATGGGAATGGTATTGCGCCGCTCGACCACGCGATGCACGTGACCCAGCGACTTCAGAAGTTCTGCACGCTCGACTGTAACCTTCATCGAAAAATCCGCTTCGGCGCCCTTGAAAATACGCCCGAACCAGGCGCGACGGCCGGCCGGCGTAACGCGGAATGCGAGGCCGGAGGGCAAAGGTGACGTGCCAGCGCAAAAATCGCAAGTGTGTAGGGGCTTAGCGCAGGCCTTTCCCCAGGCTCCACAATGCCAAGCACCCCGGATTCCATGGCTGACGGGTCCCGTTGCCACAAAAACGTCTACGCCCGGCACAGGCTTGTACCTGGCCGGGCACGACGTCGAGATCAAATTAGCGATCGCTATTCCTGCAGCTGCCGCTTGAGGATCTCGATCTCCTCGGCCAGCGCCATGTCGTTGCCGACAAGGCCTTCGATCTTGCGCACGGCATGCAGAACCGTGGTGTGATCGCGGCCGCCAAAACGCCGGCCTATCTCAGGCAGCGAACGAAGGGTCAGGGTCTTGGCGAGATACATCGCCACCTGGCGCGGCCGCACCACGTTGGCAGTCCTCCGGGAGGACAGCAGGTCGGACCGGCTGACGTTGTACTGCCGCGCGACGACCCGCTGGATGTCCTCGATCTTGACCCGCTTGGGTTCCTGGGGGCGGATGAGGTCGCGCACTTCGCGCTCGGCCATCTCCAGCGTCACTGCATGCCCGGTCAGCTTGTTATGGGCGAGGAGGCGATTGAGCGCGCCTTCCAGGTCGCGGCCGTTGTGGGTGACGGTTTTGGCGATATAGCCAAGCACCGGCATCGGGACGTCAAAAGTCGGATGGTAGGCGCGCGCCGCCATCACCCGTGCTTTGAGGATTTCAAAGCGCAATTCCTCCCCGAGTGGGCCCATTTCCACCACCAGGCCGCCGGCGAGACGGGAGCGAACGCGATCATCGAGGCTTTCCAGGTCCGATGGCGGGCGATCGGAGGCGATCACCACCTGTCGGCCCGCGTCGATCAGCGCGTTGAGCGTGTGACAGAATTCGGCCTGGGTCGACTTACCTTGCAGGAATTGCAGGTCGTCGATCACCAAGACGCCGATACCACGGAGCGCTTCCTTGAAGGCGAGAGCGGTCTGCGTGCGGAGCGCCGATACAAAGCCGTACATGAACTTCTCGGCCGTGAGGTAGAGTACCTTGCGCTCGCCTGCTGCATTTCCCGCCCAGGTGACAGCCTGCAAAAGGTGCGTCTTGCCGAGGCCGACGCCGGAATGAATATACAGCGGATTGAACATCACGGCGTCGCCGCGCTTCGCGCTCGCGACCTGTTTCGCCGCGGCATGCGCGAGCGTATTAGAGCGTCCGACGACGAAAAGGTCGAAGGTCAGGCGCGGGTCAAGCGGTGAGCCGCCAAGGGCCTCGTGTGCGCTGGGGTCGCCGGCAGCAAGAGGCCGGCCATTTCCGTTGCCATTTATGTAACGACCGCCGTTGTCGCCGGCAGCCTGATCCGTCTTTGCCTTGGGAAGAACGGCGGATTTAAGGACCGCCGAGCGCACGATCAGTTCGACGCGTGTGACTTTTTCTTCCTGTGCCTGCCAGCAGGCGAGCACCCGCTCGGCGTAGTGTGACTGGATCCAGCTTTTGAGAAACCGCGTCGGCACGGACAGGCGTACGGCTCCTTCTTCGATCGCCTCCAGATCCATCCGGGCAAACCAGCTCGAATAGACATCTTCACCCACTTCCGTCCGCAGGCGCTCTTTGACCCGCGACCAACTTTCTTGTTCCCCGGTAGACATTTTTCTTCTCGATCCGATTAAAGGTGGGACGGACTCGGTTGCCCGGCCTGGCGGATGGACCGCCAACGCACCGGAAACGGGACGCAACAACACTCGTTCAATGATGTCGTCGTGGAATTTGAGGCCCGCCGGCTGGTATGTTCGGCGAACGACATCGACAGGAAATCGAGGTGTTGCGCCTTCAGTCCGCAGGGGGCGGGGTGGCGCTTCGGATTCCGATCGTGAAAATAGGGGCCGCACCCAAGGTGTGGCGGTCAATATGGCAGTATGAGTTCGGCAGGGGCCGACTCGCAGCACTGGTGATCGTAAGGCATGAACCCGCACCGGACAAAACACGTCCAAGGTCATCAACCCTGACCACCGAGATTCTCCCTGCGCCTGTCATGATGTCACCCCTCGAATAAGCTGCGGCTTTCGCCCTGTGGTTCGTTTTTTTGCCGGCTCCTGGCCACCTTGCCATTAAAAATTCCGATCACGTTTCGCTCGGTCTCATCAATCTTGAAATCGTTTCGCTACCGGATGGCCTCGACGCTGAAAGCGGTTAAATTTGACGCAAGCGGCAAACCAAAGCTGTTCTCATCCGTCGATGAGCGTGACGTGGAACCTTGTTTCTGATCGCGCGCGAAGAATTCCCGCGCGTTTTTTCAAGATACACAAGCGAAATGCGCGGGCAATGAAATTCAAGCGGACTGCAGCGACAGAGCAAGGGGTTACCGGTGCCGAGACGCTTTCGATTCCAGAACCATTTTGCCCAACGTGTTGATGAGTCGTATGGAATCTCGCCGCGCAAATTGGTTCTTGGTATCGAAGTGTCGCGCGATTTTTTAAAATGCCTCGAACTTCAAAAATGCTTGTCACATATGCGTTTTTGAGGTCCCTGCTTCGCTTTCCTGTTAAGTCTTTATCGTCGCGCAAAAAAATCTGAGCGAATTTTGACGTAACTCCCGGTGTGAAAAGCTAACTACCATCGCAGCTGTTGCGCCGCCTGTGGCGATCAAGCGAGCAAAATCGGGACGAGCAAAATTCTCTGACGGCGCGATGACACTTTGAATACGTCGACGGGCGAGTCCTTTTCGGAGCGGCCCGTTCGAACGTTTTTTAGCAGAAATTGAAACGAACTAAGGTGCGTCAGTCGAGAAGGGTGCTACCGCCGACCTATTTGCCAAGCTTGGCGATACGATGGGCGAGCCGAGAGACTTTTCGGCTGGCGTTGTTCTTGTGCACGACACCTCGTTGCGCGGCCCGCATGATGACCGGCTCCGCTACCTTGAAGGCCGCCAGGGCCGCCTTGCGATCGCCGCTCTGAATCGCTTCCTCAATCTTGCGCACCGAATTTCGCAGCACCGAGCGCCGTGCCTTATTGACTTCGGTTCGGCGCGCGATCACGCGCGTGGCTTTACGGGCGGACTTGGTATTGGCCATCAATCTCTCATTCGCGGCTGGCGCCTCAAGCGGACCGTCCGCCAAAGCGACTAGGATTTACAAGAAGTTGCGACGGCGGTCGAAATCGCCGGCAAGGCTGAGGCTTATAGTTAGGCCGTACGCGGGCGTCAACGCTTGCAAAGACCCCTCATGCGACACGTTTGGCTCTGACCGCGTCGTGCCCGGAGACCACCGCGGCACGGTCCGCCGCCGAGAAAGGTGCCAACGGCGGTCTCACGCGTGCCAGACCGGTGTCCCCGTGGATATGAGCGAGCAGCGCCTTTACCCCGGAGACCAACGGTTTCCCGTCGAACAGTTTGCGGATTGTGACAGCGGCTTCCAGTGCGGCAGCGTCGCCTTTGCTCCAGGCGCGTGCGCACAGATCGGCGTTGAGGTTTGCGGTGGCCGAGATGCAGCCCGCGAAGGGGCCCGACCGTGCTTCGATCAGGCAAGCTTCGGTCGAAGGGAAGACCGCAAAGTCCGAGGACACCGCCGCGGCGGATCGTGCGAAGGCCATGTCGCCGGAAGAATCCTTCAAGCCCACGATACGGGTCGGAAACGTTTCCAGCAGTCGCTTGATTAATGTGACGTGCCACGGCAGGCCCGACATCGCTGGAAAATGATAAAGGTAGATCGGAATCGGCCTTTGTGCGGTCGTCGTCACGAGCGCGTCGATATAGGCGACGAGGCCGTCGTCGGATACACCCTTGTAGTAGAAGGGCGGCAGCACCAGTGCGCCGGCAAACCCGAGGTCGGCAGCATGGCGCGTGAGCGCAACCGCATCCGAAACGGCGGCGGCGCCGGTGCCGACCATGAGCCGGTCCAGCGGTAGACCGTTGGACTTGTACGCGTCCATGACTGCCTTGC
>JBEVFG010000242.1:0-2624 GCA_040512415.1 Pseudolabrys sp.
CGCCAGAGCAGATCGAATTCTTCAACCGCGAAGGCTGGTTGTTCCTGCCGGAGCTGTTCAGCCCCGAGGAAGTGGATTATCTCGCACGCGAGGCCGTCAACATCTACGACGCCAACCGCCCCGAGGTCTGGCGCGAGAAGAGCGGCGCGCCGCGTACCGCCTTTGCCGCGCACCTCTATAACGAGGCGTTCGGCGCGCTCGGCGCCCATCCGCGCATGATAGACCCGATCGAGCAACTGTTCGGCGAAAAGCTCTACATGCACCAGTTCAAGATCAACGCCAAAGCCGCCTTCACGGGCGACGTCTGGCAATGGCACCAGGATTACGGCACCTGGAAGCGCGACGACGGCATGCCCGAGCCGCGCGCGATGAACATCGCGATCTTCCTCGACGAGGTGATGCCGATCAACGGACCCCTGATGCTGGTGCCGAAGAGCCAGCACGCCGGCGACCTCAAAGCCTCGCATGACCTCGAGACCACCTCCTATCCGCTGTGGACGCTGGACGAGGCGACCGTCACAAAACTCGTCGAGGAAGGCGGCATCGTAGCCCCCACCGGCAAGGCCGGCGGCATGCTGATGTTCCACGGCAACCTCGTGCACGGATCGAGCGGCAACATCACGCCCTATCCGCGCAAGATCGTCTACCTCACGCTGAACGCGGTCTCGAACTATATCCGCACGCCGACACGGCCGGATTACATCGCCCATCGCGATTTCACGCCGATCCAGCCGGTGGAGGATGACGCGCTGCTGCGGTTGGCGCGCGCGCATCGCCAGGCGGCGGAGTAGTTTAAAGTCATTTTAGAACACTCGTCATGCCCGGGCTGAAGCGCGAAGCGCGTCTTCGCGCTAGATGTCCCGGGCATCCACGCCTTCTGATGCTGCGGCGGAAAAGACGTGGATGGCCGGTACAAGCCCACGACTGTCCGGTTCAATTTGAGCCCCAGTTTAGCATGATCTGTCGAGAGTCGAGTGGCGGCGGTTTATGTAATTGCTTGAGGCGGGTGAAGTCTTTTCGATGCATCAGGTTGGTGCGCACGAGTCGAGTCGTCTCAAGCAAGGTTTGTTTTTCTTGCGACATCTTGTTCAATATTCGCAGCAGTAGGAAGGCGATCAGCGCGACGGCGATCTGAATGCGAACGGCGTTTTCAGAACGGCCGATAAAATGAGTGATTTTCAGGGTTTGCTTCATCACCCGGAAGAACAGTTCGATTTGCCAGCGCCGCTTGTAGAGGTCGGCGATTTCCTTGGCGGGTGCGTCCAGATCGTTGGACAGAATGCGCAGGGTTCCGCCAGTCTCCATGGTCACGACGATCTCGCGCACCGCGCCGGACATGGGATTTTTGCGGCTTTTGGCCTGACGGCCCGGCAAGAAGCCGATGCTGTCGCTCAAAATGCCCGTTGCAGGCTCGACGGGCATGGATTTGGCCGAATGCAGCGGCGTGTTTTTCTTGAACCGCGTCACGATGCGGCAGCCGGCGGCGTCCAGCGCAGCCCACCAGCCATAATCATAATAGCCGAGGTCGAAGACATAGGTGGCGCCGGCTTCGATCGGCATCGCCTTGGCGGCGGTGATATCGTTGACGTTGGCCTCGGTGATCATGTGATAGATCGGACAGCCCAGGTCGGGATCATAGACCACGTGGGCCTTGGCGCCGCAGACATCGGTGGAAAAGCGCGCCCAATTCGTGCCGGTACCCGCCAAATGCAGCCCTGTCGAGTCGATCAGGCGCACCACATCGCTCAACTTGCGGCGCAAGCCGCGCGTCGTCATGGCCAGCATATGCATGAAAAGACCCGAGAACACCCCCGGGTTGCGGCTGCGGTTGGCGTCCGCAAAGGTCGAGCGCGCAGGAGCGAAGCCGCCCGCATGATAAAGCCGCCCCTGATGGCTCTTCATCGAAGCTTCGACGTCGCGCAGCGAGCAAGCACCCGACAATTGGCCGTACAACAGCGCCAGCAACTGCCGTTTGGTCGTAAAACTGCGCACCAGCTCGTCGCTGCCATGCTTCTTCACAAGCTTGTCGAACGCAGCCCAGGGAACGAGTTTCAAAATGTCGGCAAACACAGTATTGCTATGCGGCACGGCGCTGATCCTTTTCATGTCCAGTTGAGTCGCAAAACTCTGGACACCATTAGAATCAATGCCGTGCACCTTGCACAGCAAAAAACGAGCCGGACAGCCGTGGGACAAGCCCGGGCATGACGACTCTTTGAGACCAGTCGCTCAGGACAGCGACACGTCCATCACGCGTGATATTGCCCGCCGTTCACCGTCAGCGTCGAGCCCGTGACGAAACCGGCTTCGTCGGCGGCGAGGAACACCACGGCGCGCGCGATCTCTTCCGGTTCGCCCAACCGATTGACGGGAATCTGTGGCAGGATGCTTTTCTCGACCACTTCCTTCGGTACCGCCTGCACCATCTCGGTGTTGATATAGCCGGGGCAGATCACATTCACGGTGATGCCGAGCTTGGCGTTTTCCAGCGCCAGCGCCTTGGTGAAGCCGATGTCGCCGGCTTTCGCGGCGGAGTAGTTCACCTGGCCGAACTGGCCCTTCTGGCCGTTGATCGAGGAAATGTTGATGACGCGGCCGAATTTTCGCGATCGCATGCCGTCGAT
>JBEVFG010000243.1:0-4823 GCA_040512415.1 Pseudolabrys sp.
CCTTATAAGCCGCGCAAAATCGCACGTCGGCTCGATCAAGTGGGTCTAACGGCGTATCGAGGGTTAATCCCTCCTTTTCCCCAAGGCGCAGCCAGCGGAGAACGAACGTGAAGCGGACCTATCAACCGAGCAAACTGGTACGTAAGCGCCGCCACGGCTTCCGCGCACGTATGGCGACCAAGGGCGGGCGCAAGGTTTTGTCGGCGCGCCGGGGGCGCGGTCGTAAACGGCTGTCCGCCTGACAGCGGCAAAGAGGCCGCACATTGCTTCCATGGAACGATTGAGGCAACGGGCGGACTTCCTGGCTGCAGCGTCAGGAATCAAGGCGCCGTCGGCAGCATTCGTGCTGCAGGCGCGCAATCGCCGCGACCAGGAACCGGCACGGTTCGGCGTCACGGTATCGAAAAGAGTCGGGAATGCTGTCGAGCGTAACAGGGTCCGCCGCCGCCTCCGTGAAATTGTGCGGCTCTGGGCCGCAACCCGGGCGCGCGCAGGACATGATTATGTGCTTGTCGGCCGCCGGGCGGCGCTCAATCTGCCGTTTGAGCGCATGACACAGGACTTCGAAGGCGCATTGCGGCGAGTTCACGCGGGGCATAGCGGCAAACGGAATTTCAATGACCGATAACAAGAACACCATTCTTGCCATTGTGCTGTCCGCGGTGGTGCTGCTTGGCTGGCAGTACTTCTTTGCGGCTCCCCAGGAAAAGGCGCGACAGGAACAGTTGCAGCTGCAGGCACAGCAACAGAAACAGAATGTGCCGACGCCCGATCAGCCCAAGCCGGCGCAGCCGCAAGGACAGTCGCAAGTGCCTGGCCAGGCAACCGCACCGTCATCCGCCACGCCCATCGATCGTCGGGCGGCCTTGGCGAACTCGCCTCGCGTACCCATTGCGACCGACACGCTGCAGGGCACGGTTGCCCTGAAAGGCGGGCGCATCGACGACCTAGCGCTGGTCAAATTCCGCGAGACAACTAACCCGAAATCGCCGCCGATCGTCTTGCTGTCTCCTTCGGGTACCGGCGATCCGTTCTATGCGGAATTCGGCTGGACGGGCGCCGCCGGAGCGAATGTCAAGCTGCCGACCTCCGAAACCGTCTGGAAGCAGGCGGGCTCCGGAGGGCTCGGCGTCGGTCGCCCGGTGACTTTGACCTACGACAACGGTGAAGGACTCGAATTCCGCCGTACCATTACGGTTGACGACAAGTATCTGTTCACGATCAAAGATGACGTCAGCAACAAGGGCGATGGCCCGGTTACTCTCTTTCCTTACGCCTTGATCTCACGTCACGGAATCCCACCGACCGCCGGATACTACGTTCTGCATGAAGGCCTCATCGGCGTGCTCGGAGAGTCCGGCCTGCAGGAATTCACCTACAAAAACATCGAGGACAAAAAATCCGTCAGTTGGGACGTCACCAACGGGTGGCTCGGCATCACCGACAAATATTGGGCCGCCACCTTGTTGCCGGACACAAGCGCGCGCCTGAAGGCGCGTTTCTCGACCAGCATGCTCGGCACGGTCAGGACATTTCAGACCGATTATTTGCTCGATGCACAGACAATCGGACCCGGCGCAACCGGTTCCGCCAATGCGCGGCTTTTTGCCGGCGCCAAGGAAGTGTCGATTGTCGGCATCAACTTTCCACTCGTCGGCATCGGCGGCTACAACAAAGAGCTCGGCCTCAACCACTTCGACCTGCTGATCGATTGGGGCTGGTTCTACTTCATAACCAAACCGATGTTCCTGGTGATGGATTTCTTCTTCCGCCTCTTAGGCAATTTCGGCCTGGCGATCCTGATGGTTACCGTACTGGTCAAGATCCTCTTCTTCCCGCTCGCGAACAAGTCGTACGCATCAATGGCGATGATGAAGGCGGTGCAGCCGCAAATGATGGCTTTGCGCGAGCGTTATGCCAACGACAAGGCCAAGCAGCAGCAGGAATTGATGGAGCTGTACAAGCGGGAAAAGATCAATCCGCTAGCCGGCTGCCTGCCGATCGTGATCCAGATTCCGGTCTTCTTCTCTCTCTACAAGGTCTTGTTCGTCACCATTGAAATGCGGCACGCGCCGTTTTTCGGTTGGATTCACGATCTCTCGGCGCAGGATCCAACCAATATCTTCAATCTGTTCGGACTCATTCCAGTCGACCCCACGATCTTGCCCTTGATCGGACCATTCCTGCATATGGGCGTCTGGCCGCTCATCATGGGCGTGACCATGTGGGTTCAGATGAAGCTCAACCCCGCGCCGCCCGATCCAACGCAGGCGATGATCTTCAACTGGATGCCAATTATGTTCACGTTCATGCTGGCAAGCTTCCCCGCCGGCCTCGTGATTTATTGGGCCTGGAACAATCTGCTGTCGGTCGTGCAGCAGAGCGTCATCATGCGCAAGCACGGGGCCAAGATCGAACTGTTCGACAATATCAAGACGATGTTCGTTAAGAAGAAGCCGCAGCAATAGCTTCGACAATTTCGCAACAGTCATGGCCGGCGCCATGGGGTCCGACCAATTCACCCGCTTGGAGATCGAGACCGGCCGCACGCTTTTTGCCGGCGACTGGCAATTTGTCGCCGCGGCGGGCTCGCCCGCCTCGCTACCGCCCATGAAAGGCGTCGAAATCGCCTTCGCGGGCCGTTCGAACGTCGGCAAGTCGAGCCTGGTCAATGCGCTCACCGGCCGCAAAAATCTCGCACGCATCTCGCGCACACCCGGCCGCACGCAGGAGCTCATATTCTTTTCGGGCGGCGATAACCTCAACGTTGTGGACATGCCGGGTTACGGCTACGCCGCCGCGGCAAAATCCAAGGTCGCGGCCTGGACGGAATTGATCGACGCCTTTCTGCGCGGGCGGAGCAACCTCGCCCGGGTCTATGTCCTGGTGGATGCGCGGCATGGACTCAAACCGACAGACGGCCCGGCGCTCGACGCCCTCAGCCAGGCGGCGGTCAGCCACCAGATCGTTTTAACCAAATGCGATGAGTTGAAACCTGCCGACCTGGCCAGCCGCATCGCTGACGTCGAAGCCGCCCTGACCAAGCGGCGGGCGGCTTTTCCGACGGTTCTGGCGACCTCCTCGCACGACGGAGTGGGCGTCCCCGAGCTGCGCGCGGCCATCGCCCGGCTGCTCGCGGAAAGAAAGCGCTAGTGCATTGTCGAAGGATGGCCGCATCGGCTAGAACCGCCGGCAACCGCACAAGGCCGAAGCGATGAGCAAAGCGCCCAAGATCGACCCGCAGACCCAGGCCCGAATCCTGTCCGAAGCGCTGCCACACATGCAGCGCTACGACGAGGAGACTGTCGTTGTGAAATATGGCGGGCACGCCATGGGCCAGGAGCAGATGGCGCGCGATTTTGCGAAAGATATCGTCCTGCTCGAGCAGACGGCAATCAATCCCGTGGTCGTGCACGGTGGGGGCCCGCAGATCGAGGCTATGCTCAAGAAGCTCGGCATAAAATCCGAGTTCGCTGCCGGTTTGCGCATCACCGACGCAAAGACGGTCGAGATCGTCGAAATGGTGCTGGCCGGCTCGATCAACAAGCAGATCGTCGGCTACATCAACGCCGCCGGCGGCAAGGCCATCGGGCTGTGCGGCAAGGACGGCAACATGGTGCAGGCGCGCAAGGTCAGCCGCACAGTGGTCGACCCGGATTCCAACATTGAAAAGGTCATCGACCTCGGGTTCGTGGGTGAACCTGAAAAAGTCGACACCGCCATGCTCAACCAGGTGATCGGTCGCGAGATGATCCCCGTGCTTGCACCGGTAGCGACCTCGGCCGACGGCGGGACCTTCAACGTGAATGCAGACACATTTGCCGGCGCAATCGCCGGCGCATTGAAAGCCAAGCGCCTGCTGCTCCTCACCGACGTGCCGGGCGTTCTCGATAAGTCAAAGAACCTGATTACGGACCTTTCGGTCACGGACGCACGCAAGCTGATCGCAGACGGCACGATTTCCGGCGGCATGATCCCGAAGGTCGAAACCTGTATCTATGCGCTCGATCAGGGCGTCGAAGGCGTCGTCATCATGGACGGAAAGGTCCCGCACGCCGTGCTGCTCGAGCTGCTGACCGACCACGGCGTCGGCACCTTGATGCACCGCTGACCGCGGTCATTCGGGGCCGCGAAAACGGCGAGCCTTGAATGACGAGTTTACGCATCTTCCGCTAGCATGGCGGACATGATTCGCGGGTTCATCCTCACGATTGCTGCGTCAATCGCGCTGACCACATCGGCTCGTGCCGAGCTTATGCTGTGCAACCGCACCAGCTACCGGATGGATGCGGCGCTTGGCCTTGAAAAGCGCGCGAATGTCGAAACGCGTGGCTGGTTCCGGCTTGATCCGGGCCAGTGCCGGCAGGCGCTTGACGGAACGCTGGACGCCGACATGGTGTACGTGCACGCGCGTACCCCACCGGTCTATGGCAGCGCACCGTTGCCGCTCAACGGCCAGGCTGATTTCTGCATAAAGAACGGCGATTTCGAAATTCCCAACGCGCGCAGTTGCCCGACGAGCCAGCAAGCACAGTTCAGCGCGGCCAAGCCGTCAGACTCGCCGAAGGGCCCTGTGATCAACCTTGCGGAAGAGGCCGACTACGACGATGTGCAGGCGCGGCTTGCCGGCATCCAGCGACTGTTGGTGATCGCCGGCTACGACGCCTACCCGATCGACGGCGTGCAGGGCGCCAAGACACAGGCCGCGATCGCAAAGTTCCTGAACGAGCGCAAGCTTGCAGCCGATGCCGTCACAACGTCCGCGGTTTTCGATGCTCTGATCGAAGCCACGCGCAATCCGGAAGGCGTCGGCTTTTCATGGT
>JBEVFG010000244.1:0-4694 GCA_040512415.1 Pseudolabrys sp.
CGGCCGCCACATCCATCTTGTCCTTGAAAACGATGACAACCGCGCAGCTTTTCTCGCGCCGGAAGAGGATCCTGCTGCCGGCCGCTACCGAGCGCAGTGGAACGACGACTACCATCACGCCTGGCACGTTCTCTTGACTGGCGAGAAGGCCGGCTACTACCGGGATTACGGCAACACGCACCACATCGAAAGGACACTGACCGAAGGCTTTGCCTACCAGGGCGAGACATCAGCACACAGGAAAGGCCGGTCCCGCGGTGAAACCAGCAGCCATCTGCCGCCGACGGCTTTTGTCAATTTCATTCAAAATCACGACCAGATCGGAAACAGGCCGCTCGGGGAACGGCTGACGACGCTGTGCGCGGCTGAACCTTTGGCGGCAGCCCTTGCTGTTCTGCTGCTGCAGCCATCGCCGCCACTCTTGTTCATGGGCGAGGAATGGGGCGCGACCGAACCGTTCCCATTTTTCTGCGACTTCAAAGGCGAGTTAGGCGACGCCGTACGCAACGGACGCAAGAAGGAATTCGCCGTAGCTTACGCGCAGCACGGCGAGGACATTCCCGACCCTCTGTCGGCGGGCACGCGGGCGAGCGCGGTGCTCGACTGGAATGCCACGAGCAAGCCCACGCATGCGGAGCGGCTCGCTTTGACACGTGCGCTCCTTGCCGTCCGCAAGCGCGCGGTCACGCCTTTGCTGCCTTCGATGCATGGAGGTGCCGTGGCCTCGTTCAAAAACAACATCCTGCTCGCGCGTTGGCCGGCCGGAGCTGGCACGCTGCAACTGCTTGCCAACCTGGCCGGCACACCGGTGCAAAGGCCTGGACTCGACTGGGGCGACGCGATTTGGGGGGGTCACCCTCCCCCGACGTTGCCGCCCTGGTCAGTCTACGCCGCCGTCAGGAGACGATGATGGCCCCGGCGGTCCCGCTCGCGACCTATCGTGTCCAGTTGACCAAAGACTTCGGCTTCGAGCAGGCGGCGTTGCTTATTCCCTACCTCAAGGAACTCGGCATCTCGCATCTCTATGCCTCACCATTCCTGAAAGCCCGGCCGGGAAGCACGCATGGCTATGACATTGTCGATCACGACCGGCTCAACCCCGAGCTCGGCGGTGAGGAAGGTTTTGCCCGCCTGGCCGCCGCGCTCAAGGAGCACGGCCTCGGACTCATTCTCGATTTCGTCCCAAACCACATGGGCGTCGGTCGAGCCGACAATGCATGGTGGCTTGACGTCCTGGAATGGGGCCAGAAATCACCTTATGCGGAAGTATTCGACATCGACTGGAATGCGCTCCCGCACCGGCGGCACCCGGGCGTCCTGCTTCCGATCCTCGGGCGGCCCTACGGTGACGCGCTGCAGGCCGGCGAGATCGAACTCAAGTTCGACGCAAGGGATGGCACGTTCGCAGCCTGGTATTTCGAACACAAGCTGCCGATCAATCCCCAACGCTATGCGGAAATCATCCGCGTTGTCGTGGCACACGCCGGCGACGCAGGCGACGCGAGCCGCGTTCTTCTGGGGCTTTCAGATGACTATCGCAATCCCGGCGCGCCAACGTATCGCGAAGCGCCGGGACTGAAAAAGGCACTGACCGCAATCGACGGAGCGGACCGCGTTATCGAGGTCGGACTCGCCGCCTATCGCGGTGACGGTGCCGCGCTGCTGCATCGCCTGCTCGAGCGCCAGCACTATCGGGTCGCATACTGGCGCGTCGCAATTTCGGCGATCAATTACCGGCGCTTTTTTGATGTCAACGACCTCGCCGGAATCCGCGTCGAAAATCCTGCCACGTTCCGAGCAATCCATACGTTGGTCGCGCGATTGATCGCGGCCGGACAACTGCAGGGGTTGCGGCTCGACCATATCGACGGTCTGCGCGACCCCGGCCAATATGCAAAGCGGCTGAGCCAACTTGTGCGCAAAACCCGCCGCGAGGCGGGACTGCCGCCGCCGTTTTACGTCATCATCGAGAAAATCCTCGGCGAAGTGGAAGTGATGCCTGCGCTCGCCAGCGTAGACGGCACGACCGGATACGAATGGCTCAACGTGCTGACCCAGGTCCATCTCGATGGCAGCGGCTTGCAACAGCTCGATTCGACCTGGCGGGAGTTCACCGGAGAGCAACGCGATTTTCCGGCCATTCTGGAAAATGCCAAGCAACGCGTTATCGACACCATCCTCGCCAGCGAGTTCGGCGTGCTTTGCGGCGCGCTCTCACGCATTGCCGCCGGTCATTTCAGCACGCGTGACTTCACGATCGATCGTCTGCGCGCAGCGTTACGTCTTTACGTGCTCGAATTTCCCGTCTATCGCACTTACGTAACGGCGGCGGGTGCGTCGGATCGTGACCGAAAGCTGATCGGGGACGTGATCTCATCTGCACGCGCACGCTGGGAAGGACCCGATCCGCAGATTTTCGATTTCCTGCACGACGCGGTCACGCTCGATCTCGCCGGCAATGCCGGCTACAGCGCCCCGCGTGTGCGCGATTTTGCGTTGAAGCTTCAGCAGTTCACCGGGCCGCTGATGGCGAAATCGATGGAAGACACGGCCTTCTATCGCTTCGGGCGGCTGCTTGCGCTGAACGAAGTCGGCGGCAATCCCACGGCGGGCGAGTTGCCGGTGGCCCGTTTTCACGAACTGCAGCGGCAACGCCTGGAGACAGGCCAGAACGGACTGACCGCGACGGCAACTCACGACACAAAACGCGGCGAAGACGCCCGCGCCCGCATCCTTGCCCTCTCGGAGATCGCGGCTGATTGGAATGCCGCGATCAAGGACTGGCACAGCCGCAACGCCGCGCACGTGCAGCATTCGGGAGGCCGGCGGTCGCCGACGAAGACGCACGAATACATGATCTATCAGAACCTCATCGGCGTCTGGCCCGGGCAAATCAGCGACGACCTTGTCAGCCGGGTCCAGGCTTACGCCCTGAAGGCGGCGCGCGAGGGAAAACAGGAAACCAGTTGGACTGACCCGAACGAAGCCTACGAGACCGCACTCGCCGGCTTTGTCGCACGGCTCCTCGATCCCCAAGTATGTGCCGGCTTTCTGCATTCGTTCGAGCTATTTGCCCGGCGGGCGGCCCTGCTGGGCGCACTAAATTCCTTGTCGCAGCTCGTACTCAAGGCGACGTTGCCGGGCGCGCCGGACTTTTACCAGGGAACAGAGCTTTGGGACCTGTCCCTTGTCGATCCTGACAACCGGCGGCCGGTCGATTTTTCGAGACGCCGCGAACTTCTGAATGCGCGCGAAAGCGACTGGACGGACCTCGCCGCCGCCTGGCCAAACGGCCAGATCAAGTTCGAGCTCACGCATAGACTGCTGAAGCTGCGACGTGAATGGCCGGACCTTTTCCAGGCAGGAAACTACCAGCCGCTCGCAGCCGCGGGCCCACATAGCCGCCATGTCATTGCCTTTTCTCGAGAATGGAAATCCCGGCAGGCGGTCGTCGCGGTTGGACGACACTTTGGGTCCATCACGAACGGCGGCCGCGATTGGCCCAAAGCGTGGGACGCGAGGCTGGATCTCCCAACCGGAAGTTATCAGCAAGCCTTGAGTCCACTTAGCGGCCTATGCACGGGCGTGGTTGCAGCTTCACATCTGTTTGCTCGTCTTCCCGTCAACGTCCTGCTGCGTCAGTAATTTTGCGCACGCATCACTGTCCGCGGACAACACGCGGAACTTCCGTCTCGAATTTGCGTTTTGGGGGTTCGGGAGTGCTCGTGAGTGGGGTTGGAGCGTCTGTCGTGTCCTGGGATGCTTCTTTTACAGGAACGTGGCTGACCGGCCCGCGTTTCGTCACTGCAAGCCCAACAAGGGCACCGGGAGCGTATCTGTGATAGCCGGTGGCTCATCGTTCTACAGGAGAGCGCCTCGAGTCCTGATAGTTGAGGATGAACTTTTCATTGGATTATTGATTGAGGAGACAGTTCGCCTGATTGGCTTCAAGATTTCGGCGATTGCGGACAATATCTCAAAGGCCAATTTAGAATTAAGCAAACGTAACTTTGACGTCGTTCTTTTGGACCTCAACATAGGAGGAAAGTACTCAACGGAATTGGCGGACCGGGTCATAAAAGCAGAGGTACCTTTGGCGTTCATCACGGGTTACGACTATCTCATCGAGCCGCGCCACGCACAGATTCCTGTTTTGCAAAAGCCATTTAGCGCTGCACAACTAAATGCGTTGCTCATGCAATTATTAACTGGCGGACATAATGAGTGAAAAAGTAGAGCAACGAGTTTCTGTGAGCGTTGTAGCGTTGAGGGCCGAAAGCTACTCAGCCGCTGACGACAGTATCGTTATTTCATTACGTACAAAATATTCGACAGCTGAAAGAATATACTCTGTTCCTGTCGAATGCTCGCAAGACTTAATCGTCGATTTACGACGACTGAGTTTATCTGCACCTACTGCACCATGTGAAAAGGCCGATAGCCAGACCGAGCCGCTACTTACGCTCGAAGTGCCGGTAGCGGCCGAATAAGCTTCGGCCCCTCACGGTGGCGTAGGAAGCGAAAGTTCGTATTGATGGAAGCCTGATCGATAACTATTCAGAAAAATAGAAAAGGGCCGCTCCTAACCGAGCGGCTCTTTCAGTTTTGCGGATCATCAATCGCGATCTAGTCGATGATCTCCACCACACGTCGAGTGCGGGGCTCAACAAGAACCGGACGGTCGTTCACGTAGG
>JBEVFG010000245.1:0-3208 GCA_040512415.1 Pseudolabrys sp.
AGTTGCGTGGCTTCGGCGCCTTTTCGGTGAAGCACCGGCCGGCGCGAACCGGCCGGAATCCCCGGACCGGAGCTCATGTGGCTGTCGACAAGAAATCGGTGCCGTTCTTCAAAACCGGCAAGGAAATGCGTGAGCGGTTGAACAAGCCGGACTCGATTTAGGGGCCGGTTTTTCCGGTTTTGCCGAAAATGCTATGATTGTGGCCGGGCATGTCCCGGCCGTCGATTTTTTACAAAGGGCGTCGACAATGTTCCGCAAAATCGTGTCGGCGGTAATCCTCGTGCCGTTGGCAGCGGTCATCATCATCTTCGCGGTGGCCAACCGGCAATCGGTGACGGTGTCATTCGACCCCTTTTCGACGACAAGCCCAGCCTATGCGGTGACGCTGCCGCTTTTCGTTCTCATCGTCGTGCTTATCATTCTTGGTGTGCTGATTGGCGGCACCGTTGCCTGGGTCGGTCAAGCCCGGTGGCGCCGTGCGGCGCGCAGGCTTGATGCGGACGTGCGCGCACTGCATCAGGAACTCGATATGATCCGCCGACGCTTCACGCCGGAAACCCCGCGCACACCCGATCCCGCGCCGTATACGGTCATTCCGCCGCCACTTCCGTGACCGACACGTTCCGCTTTGCGGCCGAGTGGATAAGGCGCTAGAACGCGCCCCATAATGCCTCTGTCGATCAAAATCTGCGGCCTTAAGACCCCGCAAGCGCTTGATGTAGCGCTCGATTCCGGGGCCAACCTCATTGGCTTCGTATTCTTTCCCCCAAGCCCTCGTCACATCGGCTTTGAGGCTGCGCGTACGCTCGGCCAGCGTGTGCAAGGCCGCGCCGTCAAGGTCGCGCTCACGGTCGATGCGAACGATGAGATGCTGCTCGACATTATCAACGCGCTCAATCCGGACATGTTGCAGCTGCATGGCAGTGAAACACCGGATCGCGTCGTCGCCGTGCGCACACGCTTTGGCTTGCCGGTCATGAAGGCGCTGGCGATTGCCGAGCGCAGGGACCTGTCACCGATCCGCGAGTATGCTCAGTTTGTCGACCGGCTGATCTTCGATGCGCGACCGCCGAAGGACGCGACCCGTCCGGGCGGGCTGGGCAGGGCGTTCGATTGGACTCTCCTCAAGAACATCAACACCGGTGTTCCCTTTATGCTGTCGGGTGGCCTCGACGCCGACAATGTAGCGGAGGCGCTGCGTATCACACGTGCGCCGGGCGTCGACGTGTCTTCTGGCGTCGAACGCGGGCTCGGCGAAAAGGATCCGGAGAAAATCCGCGCATTTATCCGTACCGCCCGTGCGGCCGAAGCAGAGATCTTATCGCCGCCCCTTCAGCTCGGCGAGGGATCGATCGTGCGCCCGGTCAAATAGGCACTTGCAACCATGACCGTGCAGCAGCCAAACTCATTCCGTACCGGCCCCGACGAGCGAGGACATTTCGGCATCTATGGCGGCCGCTTCGTCGCCGAGACACTGATGCCGCTGATCCTCGAGCTTGAAGCCGCCTACGCGAAGGCCAAAGCCGATCCGAAATTCCAGAAGGAGATGGACGGCCATCTTGCAAATTATGTAGGCCGGCCGTCGTCGCTCTATTTCGCCGAACGGCTCACGCAGCACTGTGGCGGGGCAAAAATCTATTTCAAGCGCGAGGATCTCAACCACACCGGCGCACACAAGGTGAACAACGTGCTCGGCCAGATCATGCTGGCTTTGCGCATGGGCAAGACTCGCATCATCGCGGAAACCGGCGCCGGGATGCACGGCGTCGCGACTGCGACCTTGTGCGCCAAGTTCGGCCTGCCGTGCATCGTTTATATGGGCGCGGTCGACGTCGAGCGGCAGAAGCCGAACGTGCTGAGAATGAATATCCTCGGAGCAGAAGTCCGTTCGGTCGAATCTGGCGCACGTACGCTCAAGGATGCAATGAACGAAGCGCTGCGCGACTGGGTCACCAACGTCAGCGACACGTTTTATTGCATCGGCACGGTGGCGGGCCCACATCCGTATCCGGCGATGGTGCGCGATTTCCAGTCGATTATTGGCCGCGAGACCCGCGACCAACTGCACGCCGCAGAGGGCAGGCTGCCCGATTCGCTCATTGCCTGCATCGGCGGCGGGTCAAATGCGATGGGTCTGTTTTACCCATTTCTCGATGAGCGGTCAGTCGAGATCTACGGTGTCGAGGCGGCCGGACACGGACTCAACAACAAGCACGCAGCCTCGATTGCCGGCGGCAGGCCTGGTGTGCTGCACGGCAACCGCACCTACTTGCTGATGAATGATGATGGACAGATCGAGGAAGCCCATTCGATTTCTGCCGGCCTTGACTATCCGGGTATCGGTCCCGAGCACGCCTGGTTGCACGACATGGGCCGCGTGAAATTTCTTTCTGCGACAGATGACGAGGCGGTGGCGGCGTTTCAGCTGTGCAGCAAGCTCGAGGGCATCATCCCCGCACTCGAGTCCGCGCATGCTCTCGCCAAAGTGCCCGAGATCGCGGCGAAGAAGCCGAAGGATCATCTGATGGTGGTGAATTTGTCGGGCCGTGGCGACAAGGATCTCGCGTCCGTTGAGGCTTATCTCGAAAGAAAGAATCGATGACCACCCGCATCGAGCGCCGCTTCGCTGCCTTGAAGGAAGAGGGCCGGGCTGCGCTGGTGACCTTTACTATGGCGGGCGACCCCGACTACGCGACGTCGCTTGCGATTGCCAAGGAACTGCCAAAGGCCGGGGCCGATGTCATTGAGCTCGGCATGCCGTTCACCGATCCGATGGCGGACGGTCCGGCTATCCAGGCCGCGGGATTGCGGGCGCTTAAAGCGGGCCAGCGCGTCGGCGATACACTCAAGTTGGTGCGCGAACTTCGGAAGGGCGACGACGAAACACCCACCGTCCTGATGGGCTACTACAATCCCATTTATGTTTACGGCGTCGACAAATTTCTCTCCGATGCAAAGTCAGCTGGCGTGGACGGGCTCATTGTCGTGGATTTGCCACCGGAAGAGGACGAGGAACTCTGCCTTCCGGCGCTTAAAGCCGGCCTCAATTTCATCCGTCTCGCCACCCCGACCACCGACGACAACCGCCTCCCGGCGGTGCTCAACAATACATCCGGCTTTGTTTATTACGTTTCCATCGCCGGAATTACCGGTGCCGCAGCACCGGATACCGGTAAGGTGACGGCCGCGGTTGCACGCATCAAGCGCC
>JBEVFG010000246.1:0-9067 GCA_040512415.1 Pseudolabrys sp.
GGCGAGAACGTGAAGGGTGCGCAAAGCACCAATGCCGACGTGATCAAGCCTTACCGCTCTCCCATGAAGAAAAAGGCCGGGTTCAAGGTGCTGAAGGGCAACCTGTTCGACTCTGCGATCATGAAGACCAGCGTCATTTCGGACGAGTTTCGCAAGCGCTATTTGTCCAACCGGAAGGATAAGGATGCATTCGAGGGCCGCGCCGTGGTCTTCGAGGGACCGGAGGACTACCACCACCGCATCGATGATCCGTCGTTGAAGATCGATGAGTACACGCTGCTGTTTATCCGGGGCGCCGGCCCGATCGGCTATCCGGGCGCGGCGGAAGTCGTCAACATGCAGCCGCCGGCGGCACTGATCAAAAGGGGCATTACCTCCCTGCCCTGCATCGGCGACGGACGCCAGTCAGGCACGTCCGGTTCGCCATCGATCCTCAACGCATCGCCGGAGGCGGCCGCAAACGGCGGCCTCGCTTTGCTGAAGACCGGCGACCGCGTCCGCATCGACCTGCGCAAGGGGGCCGCCAATATATTGACCTCGAAAGCCGAGCTGGCACGACGGCGCGCGGCGCTACAGAAGCGTGGCGGCTTTCGTTATCCCGCAAGCCAGACGCCATGGCAGGAAATTCAGCGCTCCATGGTCGACCAACTGGCGGACGGCATGGTGCTGAAGCCTGCCGTGAAGTATCAGCGCGTCGCCCAGAACGGCGTCGCACGCGACAACCATTGAGAGGCAATGTTTCCGTGAGCAACAGACTGAAAGGAAAGCTGGCGCTGGTCACCGCCGCTGGCCAGGGTATCGGCCGCGCGATCGCCGAGGTCTTCATCGCTGAAGGCGCGAGCGTCGTCGCGACCGATGTCGCGACTGACAAGCTTGACGGCCTGAAAGCCGCAAAAACCGCCAAGCTCGACGTGCTGTCGAGCGACGCGGTCGGTGCCTTTGCTGCTTCGATCGACAAGGAATTCGGCGCGCTCAATGTGCTCGCCAACGTTGCCGGCTATGTGCACCAGGGTACGGTGCTGGAGTGTTCGGAGAAGGACTGGGACTTCTCGTTCGACCTCAACGTCAAATCCATGCATCGCACCATTAAGGCGTTCTTGCCCGCAATGCTGAAGAACGGCGGCGGCTCGATCATCAATATGTCGTCGGGCGTGTCTTCCATCAAAGGCCTGCCCAACCGTTATGCCTACGGCGCGACCAAAGCAGCGGTGATCGGCCTCACCAAAGCCGTCGCTGCGGATTTCATAACCAAAGGCATCCGTTGCAACGCAATCTGCCCCGGCACAATCGTGTCGCCCTCATTCGAGGAACGCGTGCAGGCCGTTGCGAAGCAAACGGGGACTCCGCTTGAACAGGTGCGCAAGAATTTCATCGCGCGCCAACCGATGGGGCGTCTCGGAAAGGCCGAGGAAGTCGCGGCGCTTGCTGTTTTTCTGGCTTCGGATGAGTCGAGCTACATCACCGGCCAACCCCACCTGGTCGATGGCGGCCTGGCGCTTTAGGGGCGCCTGTGCCCACCACGTCGCCCACTACTACTAAGTCGGGCTTGCATTTCGGAGGGTGAAAGAACGATGATTTGGTCCGCGATATAGTCCAGCCGCCGCCCGCAAGGACGGCGCTGAAAACAAAGAAGAATATGCGTACGGCCGTCGTTCCGGCCTGGGAGGAGTGAATGGCTTCGGTCGCGATCCGCGACGTACGAAAGGCTTTCGGCGTGACAGCCGTGATCCATGGCGTCGACATTTCGATCCATGACGGCGAATTCGTCGTGCTCGTCGGGCCTTCCGGTTGCGGCAAATCCACGTTGCTGCGGATGATTGCAGGGCTCGAAAACATCACCGGCGGGGAAATCCGCATCGGTGACCGCATCGTGAACAATGTGCCGCCCAAAGAACGTGACGTGGCCATGGTGTTCCAGAATTACGCGCTCTATCCCCACATGACGGTCGCCGACAACATGGCATTCTCCATGAAACTGCGCGGCGCGCCGAAAAGCGAGATCGACGAGCGCGTCAACCGCACCGCCGCGATCCTCGGCCTGTCCCAATTGCTTGAGCGCTTTCCGCGGCAGCTGTCGGGCGGTCAGCGTCAGCGCGTTGCCATGGGCCGCGCCATCGTCCGCGATCCGCAGGTCTTTCTCTTTGACGAGCCGTTGTCAAATCTCGACGCCAAGCTGCGCGTGCAAATGCGTACCGAGATCAAGGAGCTGCATCAACGCCTGAAGACGACCACAATCTATGTGACGCACGACCAGATCGAAGCCATGACCATGGCCGACAAGATCGTCGTCATGCACGACGGACGCGTGGAACAAATTGGCGCGCCACTTGATCTCTATGACCGTCCGGACAATCTGTTTGTCGCCGGCTTCATCGGATCGCCGGCGATGAACATGCTCAAGGGGCATATCAGCGCCAATGGTGCGGCCGCTTTCGAAGGACCGGCCGGAGTAACGTTCTCCCTCAATGAGGCGCCGGTCGGGAGCGGCGGACGCCCTGCCGTGTACGGCGTCCGGCCTGAGCATTTTTCCTTGTCCGACGACGGTGTGGACGCAGTGGTGCAGGTTGTCGAGCCGACCGGTTCTGAGATTCAAATCGTGGCCAAAGTCGGCGGTAACGAAATCATCGCGGTCTTCCGCGAACGCCATCAATTCAAGCCGGGCGACAAGATCCGGCTCAAGCCAGACCCGCGGCTAATTCATCTTTTTGACGAGACGACGGGTAAGCGTCTCAGCAACTAGAAAAGCAAACGGAGGAACGAGCATGAGCTACTTTACGCGCCGTACTTTGATAAAGGGCGGCACCGCAACAGCGGCAGCGGGCGCATTGACCGGGCCCGCGCTGCTCGACTGGGCAAAGGCCTGGGCGCAGGCTGCGCCTTGGAAGCCGGAGAAAGGCGCACAGCTTACCGTCATGCGCTGGAAACGTTTCGTGCCGGCCGAAGACGAGGCCTTCATGGCCATGGTCGACGCCTTCAAGAAAGCTAACAGCGTCGACGTCAAGGTCTTCAGTGAATCGTTCGAGGACCTCCAGCCAAAAGCATCGGTTTCGGCAAATACCGGGCAGGGTCCCGACCTAGTTTGGGGGCTGCACTCATTGCCGCAGCTTTTCCCCACCAAGGTCATCGAGATGAACGACGTTGCCGACTATCTCGGCAAAAAATACGGCGGTTGGACGTCTGCTGCAGAGATCACCTGCAAGCAAGGTAACCGATGGCTCGGGATCCCGGTGGCTTCAATTGGCGGTTATCTCAACTACCGCATTTCCTCGATCCAAAAGGCGGGATTCAAGGAAATTCCGAAGGATTTTCCAGGCTTCCTCGAGCTCTGCAAAGCATTGAAGAAAAACAACACGCCTTCGGGCTTCGCATTAGGCCACGCCTCCGGTGATGCCAATGCCTGGGTGCACTGGATCCTTTGGGGCCACAATGCCTGGCTGGTCGACAAGGACGACAAAGTCGTCATCAACTCGCCTGAGACCGTGAAGGCGCTCGAATACGTTAAGGCGTTGTCAGCGACCTTCATTGACGGCACCGGCTCGTGGAATGATTCCTCCAACAACAAGGCATTCCTCGCCGGCGAACTCCACCTGACCAATAATGGCATCTCGATCTATGTGGCCGCGAAGGGCGACCCGAGCAAGAAGGACATTGCCGAGGACATGGATCATGCACTTTATCCGGTGGGACCGACTGGCAAGCCGACCGAACTGCAGCTCCACGTGCCGATTCTCGCCTTCAAGTATTCGAAGGCACCGCAAGCGGCTAAAGCGTTCATCGCCTTCATGCTGGAGAAACCGAACTTCGATCCGTGGCTGATCGGCTCGAAAGGCTACCTGACGCATTGCCTGAACGCGTACGACTCCAACCCCGTCTGGACGGCGGATCCGAAGAACAATGTGTACAGCCAGTCGAGCAAGCGCTCGCTGCCGGCTTCCGGCGTTGGGCATCCCGGCGAACGGGCGGCAGCGGCAATCGCCGACTTCCTGGTCGTCGACATGTTTGCCAATGTCTGTCTCGGACGCGAAGACATCAAAGGCGCAATCGCGGTTTGCGAACGGCAGGCCAAGCGGCTGTATCGCGCCTGACGCGACTAATGACGAAGGCGGGCGGCGTCAGCGGCGCGCCTTCGTTTCTCCGGCCAATATCGGGAAAAGGAACCAGGCAACAGTGAATTTCAGGAGGAGAAACGCAATGTCGAATTTGACCCGCCGTACTCTTCTTCAGGGCGCAAGCACGCTCGCCGCGACTACCTTGGTTGTAGGTTCCGGCCTCGCTGAGTGGGCGAAGGCCTGGGCACAGGCCGCGCCATGGAAACCGGAGAAGGATGCGAAGATCACACTATTGCGCTGGAAGCGTTTCATCCAGGCGGAAGAAGACGCCTTCATGGAGCTGGTTGCGAACTTCACAAAAGCGACCGGCGTCAAGGTCACTGTGCTCAATGAATCGCTGGACGACGTGCAGCCGAAGGCTTCAGTTGCGGCCAATACCAACTCCGGCCCGGATATTTTCTGGGGCCTATATTCGTTACCGCATTTATTTCCGGAGAAATGCATCGAGATCACTGACGTTGCGGACTATCTCGGCAAGAAATACGGCGGCTGGGTGCCGTCGGCGATCGCCTACGGCAAGAGCGGCAACAAGTGGATCGATATTCCGGTCGCCTACAACGGCAACGTCATGAACTACCGCAAGGCGGCAAGCGAGAAGGCTGGTTTCAAGACGTTCCCGAAGACGACCGATGAATTCCTTGCCTACGTGAAGGCGATGAAGGCGCAAGGTAATCCAGGCGGCATGGCGCTCGGCCACGCTTCCGGCGACGGCAATGCGTGGGTGCATTGGTGTCTGTGGGCCTTCGGAGGCAACCTGGTCGACGCCAAGGACAAAGTGATCATCAACTCGCCGGAAACCGCTAAGGCACTCGAATACGCCAAACAGCTCTACGAAAACTTCATCCCTGGCACGGCGTCGTGGAACGACTCGTCCAATAACAAGGCGTTTCTGGCGGGCGAAGTGCACTGGACCAACAACGGCGTTTCGATCTATGCCGCCGCCAAAGCGCAAAAGGCGGAAATGGCCGCCGATATCGAGCACGCGTTGTGGCCGATCGGTCCGATCGGTAAGCCGACCGAGTTTCACGTCGCCTATCCGATCATGATCATGAAATATTCGAAGGTCCCGCAGGCCTCGAAGGCGTTCATTGCGTTCATGATGGAGGCAGCAAACCTCGATCCGTGGGTCGAAAAATCCGTCGGCTACCTGACCCCTGGCCTCATCGCTTATGAGAAGAACCCGATCTGGACCGCCGATCCAAAGCTGACCGTATGCCGGGACGTCGCAAAGCGCACGCTGACAGCCGGCGGACTCGGATCGGTCGGCGAAAAGGCCGCGGCGGCGCTCGCCGACTTCATCGTGCTCGACATGTTCGCCAATTTCTGCGTCGGCCGTGAAGATATCAAAGGTGCGATCGCTGTCGCCGAGCGGCAGGCGAAGCGGCTGTACCGCACGTCTTAACCACTCGAACGCCCTGACTTAAGAAAAATCCCACCCCGGACCGCTTTCGGCGGCCCGGCCCTTCCTGAAAGGAAGGAATGAAGAGAGAGACCGATGGCTGACGTTGCAATTGATCCAAGAACGATGAAAGCGCGGCCGCGCCAAGCCACGGGCTGGAATCGACTCAAGGTCAACCGCGACTGGCTCGGTTTCTGGTTCATGCTGCCGGCCGCCGGCTTTCTTGTTCTGTTTCTCGCCTATCCGCTAGGCCTCGGTGTGTGGATGTCTTTCACCGATACCCGCATTGGCCGCCCCGGCGTTTTTATCGGGATCGAAAACTACGAATGGCTGTTGGACGATTCGATCTTCTGGCTCTCGGTGTTCAATACTCTGCTCTACACGATCGTCGCCAGCGTGTTCAAATTCGCAATCGGGCTTTATCTTGCTATCCTGCTCAATGAGAATCTGCCGTTCAAGTCGCTGATCCGCGCGGCGGTACTGATCCCCTTCATCGTGCCGACCGTTCTTTCGGCATTGGCATTCTGGTGGATATTCGACTCGCAGTTTTCAATCATTTCCTGGTCGCTCAAGCGTATCGGGGTCATCGATCACAACATTAATTTCTTGGGCGACGCGAACTGGGCCCGGTTTTCGGTGATCTTTGCCAATATCTGGCGTGGAATTCCGTTCGTGGCAATCACGCTGCTCGCCGGCCTGCAAACGGTTTCGCCGTCGCTTTATGAGGCCGCGACAATCGACGGCGCCACCCGCTGGCAGATGTTTCGCCGGATCACCTTTCCACTGCTGACGCCAATCATCGCGGTGGTGATGACGTTTTCGGTGTTGTTCACCTTCACCGACTTCCAATTGATCTGGGCGATGACGCGCGGCGGACCGGTCAATGCCACGCATCTGATGGCGACGCTGTCGTACCAGCGCGCCATCATCAGCGGCTTCCTCGGCGAAGGCGCGGCAATCTCGACCGCCATGATCCCGTTCCTGCTCGCGGCAATCATGGTGTCCTGGTACGGACTGCAGCGGCGCAAGTGGCAGCAGGGAGAGACGAATGACTGACGTCGCCTCTAAGATCGACGTCAAGGCCGTCCTGAGCGGATCCTCGCCGCAGGCCGACCACAGCGAAGGCATGAGTTACCTTCAGCGGCTGCCCAAAAGACTGGTGCAACTCTATCTGCCGCTCGGCATCATCGTGACCATCCTGCTGTTCCCGTTCTACTGGATGGCGCTGACTGCGATCAAACCAGACGAGCAATTGCTCGACATGGACAAGGTAAGCCCGTTCTGGACGACCGCGCCGACGCTCAAACACATCGAGAAGCTTCTGTTTGAAAGCCATTATCCGGAGTGGCTCTGGAACACGATGTTGATCGCAGTCTGTGCGACGCTGATTTCGATCGTTGCTAGCGTGCTGGCGGCATATGCCATCGTGCGGCTGCGCTATCGTGGCGCCCAATGGGTTGGCGGCGCAATTTTTCTAGCTTACCTAGTGCCACCCTCGATCCTGTTCATCCCTTTGGCGACCGTTGTTTATCAATACGGGCTGTTCGACAGCCCATTTGCATTGATCCTCACCTATCCGACCATCCTGATCCCGTTCTCCACCTGGCTGCTAATGGGTTATTTCAAGACGATTCCCTATGAGCTTGAGGAATGCGCACTGATCGACGGCGCCTCCCGCTGGCAAATTCTGACCAAGATCGTGCTCCCGCTGGCAGTGCCCGGGTTGATCTCGGCATTTATCTTCTGTTTCACGTTGTGCTGGAACGAGTTCATCTACGCCTTGACGTTCCTGCAATCGGTGCAGAACAAGACGGTACCGGTGGCCATCGTTAACGAGTTCGTCGACGGCGACATCTATCGCTGGGGTTCGTTGATGGCGGGCGCGCTGGCGGGCTCATTGCCGTTGGTCATTCTGTATGCCTTCTTTGTCGAGCATTACGTCTCGGCGATGACCGGTGCGGTAAAGGAATAGGGTACTGCACGCGAATGCGGTAACCGATGCGGCATACAAGGCGAAATCTGTTGCGCCGCTTTGCCGGCAGGCAAATAATTGTTTTTGCAATCGAGCATTCACAAAAAGGCTTTAGATAAATTTCGCGGTCGGAGGCCGATGTCTCTTTTTTAAATAGCCGCATCCTCGTTTGCGCGGCACAGGAGCGAACTCAGCTTAGCCCGGCACGATCAGGCTCGCGGCAACCAGCGACGGAGGAATGTCATGAGTGTTTTTGGCAGCATAATGAGCGCGATATTCGGCCACGGTTCAGCACAAGCAAGCACGTCACCGACAGCGGCCCCTCCAACCGCGCCTCCGGCGCAAACGGTGGACGTAGCGGAAATCGTCGACAAGGCTGCGGCTGCCAAGGGCGAGAAGCTTGCCTGGCGAACGTCCATTGTCGACCTGATGAAGGCACTCGATCTCGACAGCAGCCAGACAGCACGCAAGCAGCTAGCCGGCGAACTAAAGTATACCGGCAACATGAACGACTCTGCTGCCATGAACGTCTGGCTGCACAAGCAGATTATGCAGAAACTTGCCGCTAACGGCGGAAAGCTGCCGAGCGATATCAAGGCCGCCTGATCGGGCTGCCGGTAGCGAAGCAACGCTGCCGGCGCAGCCTCGCGCGGACCGCAGGCAATCTTTGAAACTCAGCTGGGGTGCATAGGAGGCCAAGATGGGACTTCTTGATATCCTGAATGGAATGCAAAACGGTCCGCGCGGCCAGACCACGCCCGCTCCCGCCGGCAGCGGGGGAATGTCGCCGATCGCGATGGCCCTGCTCGGGCTCGTCGCTTACAAGGCGATCAAGCAGCTGAGCCCGGATCAACCGAACGCCGTGCCCGCCAACCGCGGTACATCGACCGCGGGCAATCCTTCCGGTGGCGGCCTTGGTGGATTGCTGCAGGGTCCATTGGGCGGTCTTCTCGCGGGCGGCGCTGCCGGCAGCGTGCTGAGTGGCGGACTTAACGACCTGCTCAAGCAATTCCAGCAGGGCGGCCAGAGCGATGCCGTTCAATCCTGGATCGGCACCGGCCCGAACAAGTCGATTTCGCCTGACGTTCTGTCGAAGGTGCTCAGCCCGGATCAGATACGAACGCTCAGCGCTCACACCGGGATGTCGCGCGACGACCTGATCGCAACTCTGAGCCGGCAGTTGCCGGAACTGGTCAACCAGCTCACACCGGACGGCCGCATTCCGACGGAGCGCGAGGCGTCACGCTTGATCTAGGCAGCTGTGCTTTCCGGAAGTCTATAACGGGAGTCTGATATGGGCATCCTGTGGATCATTCTCATCGGATTCGTTGCGGGCCTGATCGCACGATTTCTCGTGCCGGGCCCCAACAATCCTTCCGGATTTATTCTGACGGTCGTTCTCGGCATCGCGGGGTCATTTCTCGCGACGTTTATTGGTCAGGCGATCGGCTGGTATCGTCCCGACCAGGGAGCCGGTTTCATCGCCGCAACTGTCGGCGCCGCCCTTGTACTCTTTATATGGCATCGGCTCGTCGCGCGCGGCGTCATTTCTGATCCCGGCGCGGGTCCACGAATCTGACGTTACAT
>JBEVFG010000247.1:0-2799 GCA_040512415.1 Pseudolabrys sp.
CGGCGACCGAGCTTGCGGGAAACGCGGTCGACATCGGCGCGGATTTCGTCGAGCCCGATGACGTCGTTGCGCATCGCGCGACCAACGCCGGTCGGCGCGCGATATTCGCCGAAAGCCTCGCGCAGCGTCCATCCCCATTCGCCGGTTGTGACGCCCGCTTTTGCGCATGAAATCGAGGCCGGCATGATGTTGCTGCCACTGGTGGCGGCGCGTTTGAGGTCCTTCAGCGCAGCGGCGACCGCAGCATTGTCGCGCGCTTCGCGCCAGGCTTTTAGCCGCTCGGTCTGCCCGTGTTCGGCTTCCTCGGATACGGTGAGAATGGCGTCCGCTGCATCGGCCAGCGGCGATGGTTCGCTTTCAAGATATTTATTCACGCCGACGACAACCTGATCGCCGCGCTCGATGGCTTCGAGCCGCGCCGTGTTCGACTCGACAAGCTGCTGCTTCAGGTAGCCAGTGTCGACGGCGGCGACTGCGCCGCCCATCTGCGCGATCCGCTTGAGCTCCGCGCGCGCCTGCTGTTTCAGTTCTTCGACCTTGCGCGTGATTTCGCAGGAGCCGTCGAAGATGTCGCCGTAGTCGAGCAGATCGGTCTCGTAGGCGAGAATCTGCTGCATACGCAGCGACCACTGCTGGTCCCACGGACGTGGCAGCCCAAGCGCTTCGTTCCACGCCGGCAGCTGGACCGCACGTGCGCGTGCACTCTTCGACAGCGTCACCGCCAGCATTTCGATCAGGATGCGCGCAACGTTGTTTTCCGGCTGCGGCTCGGTCAGCCCGAGCGAGTTCACCTGGACGCCGTAGCGGAACAGTCGTTGCTTGGCGTCGGTGATGCCGTAGCGCTCGCGCGTGATCTCATCCCACAGTTCGGTGAAGGCGCGCATCTTACAAAGCTCGGTGATGAAGCGCAGGCCGGCGTTGACAAAGAACGAGATGCGTCCGACGACCTCACCGAACTTGTCCGGCTGCACCTCGGCCGAGGCTTTCACGGTGTCGAGCACCGCGATCGCGGTAGCAAGTGCAAATGCCAGTTCCTGCACCGGTGTCGCGCCGGCTTCTTGCAGGTGATACGAGCAGACGTTGATCGGATTCCATTTCGGAATTTCCTTGGTCGTGAACAGGATCACGTCCTTGATCAACCGCATCGACGGCGCCGGCGGAAAGACGTAGGTGCCACGCGACAGGTATTCCTTGATGATGTCGTTTTGCAACGTGCCCTGCAGGCTTCCGCGCGGCGCGCCCTGCTCGTCGGCAACCGCGATGTAGAGCGCCATCAGCCACGCCGCGGTGGCGTTGATGGTCATCGAGGTGTTCATTGTGTCGAGGGGGATGCCGTCGAACAGTGTGCGCATGTCGCCGAGATGGCAGATGGGCACACCGACCTTGCCGACCTCGCCCTTGGCGAGCACGTGGTCGGAGTCGTAGCCGGTCTGTGTCGGCAGATCGAAGGCAACCGACAGGCCGGTCTGACCTTTCGCCAGGTTTTTTTGGTACAGCGCGTTGGAATCCGCCGCCGTCGAATGACCGGCATAGGTGCGGAAAATCCAGGGCTTATCGCGTGTTGGGCGCTCGCGTGTCATGGCCAAGCTTCAGGCGGCAAAGTGCCGCCTTTTTTGCTGCATCGCAATATGAATCTTTTCAGGCTTCGCGTTAACGGCCGCTATCGGCGGCGGACGTGCACGACGGCAACGTCGTCGGAATAGAAACGTTGCCAGCCGGGCGACCGGTCGAGCAGGGCGGCCGCCGGCGCCGTCGGCGCCAACAGGGTCGCGCCGATGCGGTACTCGTCAAGCAGGCGGAAGAAGTCGGGAATGTTATGCATGTTCAGGGCGCTGTCATAGCGAAGCATGTAGGCTTCGCCGTAGAGTTCCGAGCGGCCGTCGATAAAAGGTGCGATGCTGACGAAGTCGAGATAGCCGCCGAAATTATAGTCGTTGAGAATCGCGCCGTGCTTCACGCTGCCAAGCGCATGCACCGCGTTGGCTGGCGTAATTTTCGCCGGCGGAGCCACATCGCTCCGAAAGGCCGACAGCGCGGTGATGACAAGCATCACTGACACGAGTACGGCCGGGATCAGAGCGCCGGGCCACAGCGCCGCTGCGGCGCGTCCCGCAGAAAGATCCGCAAACTGCTTTGCCAGCGGCCGCGCCAGGAATATCGGCGCCAGCATCCCCAGCAGATCAGCGTGCCGGACATGCGACAGGCTCAAGTGCAGCACGCCGAGCAGCATGAGAATTCTGAAGAGCGGCAGCTTGACGCCGAGATAAAGCGCCAGACCCAACCCGCCCAGCATAACGATCTCGAAGCTGCCGATATGGCTGAAGTCCTGCGGCCGCCATTCGGTGATCGTTGCGAGCGCCGGGCCGAGCGCTACGGTGCGGAACGTCACCAGGATCATCTCGGGGCCGTATGGATTGAGGCAGGCCGCGGCCAAAGCGAGTACGCCGAACGATCCCCACTGGCGGACAACGTTCATTCGCTCGGCGGGTTTGGCGCGGAACAGCGCTTCGGCGCCCGCTGCACCGATCATGGCGAGGCCGAAGGTGAAGCTGCCGTGCAGGTTCGCCCACAGCGTCATGAGCGGCAGCAGGAGCCACGACGGCGCCTTGCGGGTGTCGACAGAGCGGATCAGCGCTGCGACCCATGCGACGAGCAATGGAAGCGCTAGGATGTGTGGCCGCGCCAGAATGTGCGGAGCCGTGAGAGGCAAAGCGACAAGGACACCGAACAGCGCGGCGGTCGGCCGCAGCTCGCGCAGCAGGAAGCGTGTCAGTAAACCGAATGCCGTTGCGGCGGCAG
>JBEVFG010000248.1:0-5894 GCA_040512415.1 Pseudolabrys sp.
AGGCTGATCTGAGCCTGTGAGCAGCGGACCTGGAGTGTTTTGACTTTGCAGCCAAGTCGGGCTGCGATGGCTTCGGCATTCAAGCCTTGCCGAACCAGCACCGGGATGCCAGCCATTACGTCCTTGGTGAGAATGGAACGTCGCCGTTGTTTTTTTTCAGTGACTGAGTTCATTGCTTCTGCGTTGGTCATGCCGCTGTTTCTGTTCCTCCGCACGGAGGCGGTTAAAAAGCTGCGGAGTCACGCCCCCAACGGCTCCGCTAGGTGGCCCCCTCACAAATGTTTTTGTTATTTTGATTGCTGTTTAAAACGGCTGGACCGGCTCGGTCTTGTGATTTCAAGCCAAAGTTTTGTGGAACAGCGCATTTCTAAGCCTGACGCAGAGGTATGTGAGGCATTGAGTGCTGTGTGGATGACGTACAAGGTGTCAACCTTATCGCCAATCATCACGTCGTTCATCAGTGCGTGGCGTGTGGCGGCTGCTCCGATGACCGGGCCGCCGATGTGATCGAGCGGGCGTTCGGCAGGGTGCTGACCGGCGAGAACGGGCCCGAGAACAGCACGGGCACAAACTAGGAAACGTCCGGTGGCAATCCGGTGGCAATTTGCTATTTCGGTGGAAAGCGTGAATTGCTAAGTGATTGATACTTCAAGCCCACAGGGTGGCTGAGCGGAATATGCAACCGGTCCCGTAATCCGGTTGGATGCCCGCTCATCCGCCCCCGGGGCGGCAGAGGGCGGACAAGACGTGTCGAGCAATAGAAACGAACCCGTCAAAAAGCGACCGACCGAGGCTGCGGGCCTGGCCGCCTTCGATCGTCCTGTGCCCGCGGGCGTCAACACCGCAGGCTTCGGCAGTGACATCGTGGCCGATGCGCTGCGCGCGACCGACATTCCCTATATCGCCCTCAATCCGGGGGCCAGCTATCGCGGGCTGCACGACAGCCTCGTCAATTATCTCGGCAATGAGCGGCCGCAGATGCTGCTCTGCCTGCACGAAGAAAGCGCGGTCGCGATCGCCCACGGCTATGCCAAGGTCACCGGCAAGGCGATGGCGGCAGCGGTGCATTCGAACGTCGGCCTGATGCACGCCACCATGGCGATCTTCAACGCCTGGTGCGACCGTATGCCGATGGTAATTTTGGGTGCGACCGGTCCCGTCGATGCGGTCAAGCGCAGACCATGGATCGACTGGATCCACACCGCGCGTGATCAAGGTGCGCTCGTTCGTGGCTACACGAAGTGGGACGACCAGCCGGCATCGCCGACGGCGGCCCGCGAGGCCGTGCTGCGCGCGAACTGGATCGCCAACACCGCGCCGCGCGGCCCGACTTACGTCAATCTCGATGCCGAGATGCAGGAAAGCAAGCTGCAGGACGCAGTGCCGGCTATCGACACCAAGCGTTTCATGCCGCCAGTCGCGGGCGCGGCGCCCGCAGCGACAATCAAGCAGGCCGCCGATCTACTGCGCGGTGCGAAACAGCCGGTGATCCTCGCGGGCAGAACGTCGCGCGATGTGGAGGCCTGGAACAAGCGCGTCGCCCTTGCCGAGCGGCTGAATGCGCGCGTTGTCACCGATCTCAAGATCGCCGCATCGTTCCCAACCTCACATTATCTCCATGCCGGCGCACCCGGCGGAACGGTGCTGGCTCCGGAAGCAGCTGAAGCAATCCGCGCAGCGGACGTTATCCTAAGCCTCGATTGGCTCGACCCAGCGGGCACGTTTAAGGCCGTCGGCAATGTCGGAGCCAAGATCATCCAGGTGTCGGTCGATCATCACCTGCACAATGGCTGGAGCATGGACTATCAGGGCCTGCCGCCGGTCGATGTGTTCGTCGACTGCGAACCCGACGTGGCAGTGCCTCCGTTGCTGGAGTCTCTGGGGCGGGGCCCCGCTCGCGCGGACCCGGGCCGCGCGAAGGAGTTTCCAAAGCCGGCAGGAGACCAGCTGACGGTGGATCATCTCGCGACCGCACTGCGTGAAGCGGTCGGAAGCCGGCCGGCCAGTCTCACCCACGTGTCGCTCTCGTGGAACGGCGCGACCTGGGTCTTCGATCATCCGCTCGACTATCTCGGTTCCGATGGCGGCGGCGGAGTCGGCGGCGGTCCCGGCATTTCAGTCGGCGCAGCGCTGGCGTTGAAAGACAGCGGCCGCCTTCCCGTCGCGGTCTGCGGTGATGGCGACTTCCTCATGGGGGTGACGGCGCTTTGGACGGCGGCGCATTACCGCATTCCTTTGCTGATCGTGGTCGCCAATAATCGTTCATTCTTCAACGACGAACTGCATCAGGAACGTGTTGCCCGCATGCGCAATCGTCCAATCGAGAACCGCTGGATCGGACAACGCATTTCCGAACCGGACATCGATCTCGCCGCCATGGCCCGCGCACAGGGCGCGCAGGGCTTCGGTCCTGTGAACGCGATCACCGATCTCGCGCCCACCCTTGCGAAGGCCGTTGCCGCGGTCGAGGCCGGCGCGATTGCCGTCGTCGACGTCCGCGTCGAGCCTGCCTACACCGCTGCCACGACCGCAGCGATGACGCGCAAGAGCGAGTAACGCGACCATGCCATCAAACGCCTCAACCAACGACGCCATCCTGGTGGCGGACGATATTGTTGTGCGTTTCGAGACGCCCGAGGGACCGATTATTGCCGTCGACAATGTCTCGCTCAAGGTCCGGCCGGGCGAATTCCTGTCTGTCATCGGGCCGTCCGGCTGCGGCAAGTCCACTCTTTTTAATGTGATCGGCGGTCTGCTCGGCGAGCACCAGGGCGTCGTCACCGTCGCGGGCGAGACGATTTCAGGTCCGCACAAGTCGATCGGCATGGTGTTCCAGGAAGAATCGACATTCCCCTGGAGGACCGTGACCGACAACGTCGGGTTTCCACTTGAGCTCGTTGGAATGCCTAAGGCACAGCGCATCGAGCGCGCGCGCCACTTCATCAAGATGGTCGGGCTTGACGGCTTCGAAAATCGTTATCCCGGTGAATTGTCGGGCGGCATGCGGCAGCGCGTGTCGCTCGCCCGCACGCTCGCCTCCGAGCCGAAAATTCTGCTGATGGACGAACCCTTCGCCGCGCTCGACGAGCAGACGCGGCTGCTCTTGGGCGACAAGGTGCTGCAGATCCAGCAACATCTGAAGCAGACGACGCTGTTGATCACGCACAACATCACAGAGGCGGTCCAGATGTCGGACCGTATCCTGGTGATGACCTACCGTCCCGGCAAGGTGAAACGGATCGTCGACATCAACCTGCCGCGACCCCGCACGTCTGAAATTGTCGGGAGCGAAGTTTTTGGACGATACGTCGCCCAGATCTGGAGTGACCTGCGCGAAGAAGCGAGCCGTGGCATGCAGGACGAGGAAAAGCACGCGCTCGAGCATCACGGTGCGGCGTCATGACCATCGCAGCAGTAAGGCAGTCGGGACCGCGCTTCCTGTCGCCCGGGCTGGTCGGCGTCGGAGCCCTACTCGTCGCCTTGCTGATCGTGGAACTGCTGATCCAGTTGAATTTCATCAGTCGCTTCATTGTCCCGCCGCCGTCAGAAATTGTCGGTAGTTTTGGGCGCGTCATCGTCGAGGAACATGTGTTCAGCCGATTCCTGCTGACACTCGGGGAATGCCTGACAGCCGGCGTGATGCTCACCGTGTTCGGCGTCGCGGGTGGCGTCCTGATGCACCGAGTCAAGCTTCTGCAGCAGGCGTGCGAGACGTGGGTGGCAGCCATGGCGGCGGCCCCGTTGGTCCTGGCCTATCCGTTGTTCATGGTGATCTTCGGCCGCAATGCCTGGACCATCATCATGATGGGATTTTTTGCGGCGCTGCCACCGGTCATCCTGAAGACGATCGAAGGCATGTCGAGCACACGCAAGGTTCTGGTCAATGTCGGACGCAGCTTCAACCTGACGCCGACTCAGCAGTTCTGGAAGATCATGTTTCCGGCGGCGTTGCCGACGATCTTCGTCGGCGTGCGGCTTGGTCTCATCTTCGCGCTGATCAACATTGTCGGCGTCGAGTTCCTGATCAACTACGGCGGTCTCGGACAGCTCATTAACGACCTTGCTGAGCGCTACGACCTTGCCGGCACCTACGCGGCGATCTGCTTTGTGATCCTGGTCAGTGTGCTGTTCTTCATGACTTTGGAAAAGGCCGAGCGATGGCTACGACCGATCGATTGACACGATCCGTGGCGACGGAACCGCTGGTCAGCCCCGTCACGCTGCTGCGTATCGCGATCATCCTCGCGGTGCTCGCGATTTGGGAATTCATGGCCCATTCCGGCTTGCTCTATCGCGACGTGGTGCCATCGCTCTTTGCCATCGGACGGGCGCTCTACGAGCTGCTGTCGCATGGCGACTATTACTTCAACCTCGGTGTGACCGCGGCTGAAATCGGAACGGCGCTTCTGATCGGCGGGCTATCAGGGGTCGCGGTCGGGATCCTGCTCGGCGCCAACCGGTTCCTGTCGAAAGCATTCGAACCCTATCTCTATTATCTTGGCCCTACGCCAAAAATTATCTTTTTTCCGATCATGATTATGTGGTTCGGCGTCGGCCCCGGCTCCAAGATTGCGCTCGGCACCCTTTCCTGCTTCTTCCCCGTAGCGCTTTCGGTTGCGGCCGGCATGCGCCAGATCGACAAGGTGCTGATCCGCGTGGGGAAAAGCTTCCGCGCCTCGACCTGGCAGATGATTACAAAAATCTACCTGCCGGCGATGCGGCATCCGATCATTAACGGCGTCAGGCTGGGGCTCGGTGTTGCGCTGATCGGCACGCTGCTGGCCGAAACCAAGCTGTCGAACAAGGGCATCGGCTTTCTTATCATTAATGCCTACAGCACCTTCGACATGCCGCGCATGTATGCCATGCTGATCGTGCTGTTCGTGCTGGCGATTGGCGCCAACGCGCTGGTGGGCCGCCTCGGCGGCCTTGAAGACATAAAAAGAACTTGAGAATTCAAGCACGCAGGGAGCGACGCATGAAACATGTGGTTGGACTTGCCGCTGCGGCGATCGCCATGGCGACACTTACGGCGCCGGCTGCGGCCGACGACCTGGTGAAAATGACCATCGGCCAGCGCGGCAACTGGGATACCTCGATCGCGCATCTCGGCGAGAAGGCCGGCATCTTCAAGAAGCACGGCCTGCAGCTCGAGATGATCTACACCTCGGGCAGCGGGGAGACCTTGCAACCGGTGATTTCCGGTAGCGTCGACCTCGGCCTCGCGGTCGGCACGCTCGGCGCCATGGCCGCCTATTCAAAGGGCGCGCCGGTCCGCATCATTGGCGCCCAGGCCACAGGTGCGGCGGACTATTGGTACGCCAAGAACCCCGCCATCAAGACGCTGAAGGACACCAACGGCCACACAATCGCCTTTTCGACCAACGGCTCTTCGACCCATAGCGTCGTGCGCGCCTTCATCGACGAGTTCAAGCTCACAGCGAAACCGCAGCCCACCGGAAACCCGAGCGCGACTCTCACCGCCGTGATGACGGATCAAGTCGACGTCGGATGGGCGGCACCGCCGTTCGGACTCAAGGAAATGGAAGAAGGCAAGATTCATCTTGTTGCTCGCGCGACCGATGCGACGCTGGTGCGCGGGCAGACGATCCGCGTGCTGGTGGCCAATGCCGACGCCTTGGTGAAACGGAAGGAAGTCATCGATCGCTTCATGAAGGCTTACCGCGAGAGCATCGACTATCTGTACTCGTCAAACCCGCAGGTGATGAAAGACTATGCTGAGTTCGCCAGGGTATCCGAACCTTTGGCCAAGCGCGTGCGCGACGAGTTCTTCCCCAAGACCCTGGTCAACCCTGATCAGATCCACGGCCTCGATACTTTGATCCCCGAGGCAGTGAACCTGAAGTTCATTCCTGCTCCGCTCAACAAGGAGC
>JBEVFG010000249.1:0-16647 GCA_040512415.1 Pseudolabrys sp.
GCAGGTCTTGATCTTCGTCACCCGGGCGTGAAGTTGCCGGGCTTCGGACGGATTGGCATAGATCTGCCCGTTACAACCGCGCTGGCTCGGTGAATTCCGCAGTAAAGTCCGGCAACGCCGAGCTAAAACCAGCTTTCTTGATGTGGCGGCTCCGCCTGGCGTATTTCCTCGGCGCTGATCAGAGGCGACTCGCGCAACGCTATGTCCCCACCGAACACTAGTCCCGTCTCGATTTCAATCCTGGCGAAGGCGCCGATCCCGGGCTTCGCTAAGGCCGGGCTCATTCCTGCAATTGGAGCGCATGCCGCAGCAGTGCTGCAGGAGAGATTGACTGAGCGCACAGTCGCGACCGCACTTGCCGCCGGCATCGGCCCGATCACGTTGTGCTGCGAACCCGATGCCACGCACGACACTTTTCTGAAAATGGTCGCGCGGATGAAGATCACGCTCAGGCCGCAGCCACAGGGCGACCTCGGCACCCGGATGCTTGCGGCGGTGGCTATCAGCGCCGGGCCCATTCTGGTGATAGGCACCGACTGCCCTGCTCTGACCGAGACCCATCTTCGCAGCGCCGTTATGGCGTTGCGGGATGGCAATGATGTTGTTCTCATTCCCGCCGAGCGTGGCGGTTACGTGCTTCTCGGAATGCGCAAGGCGCAGCCGGCGCTCTTCTCGAATATCGCCTGGAGTGGGAGCTCGGTTCTCTCCGACACGCGCGCGCGCATCGTCGAACAGCGTCTCATGTTGGTCGAGCGCCCGCCGCTGTGGGACGTCGACACGGAAGTCGACCTTGCGCGTCTCGAGCGCGAATTTCCCGAACTCAAGCTTTAGCGATCACTGCAAGCGGATTAAAACGAGACCGCAGACAATGAGGCATGCGGCCATGACGCGCACCGCGCGCAAAGGTTCTTTCAAAACCACCACGGCAATCGCTGCGCCGAATAGGACACTCGTCTCACGCAAGGTGGCGACAATCGCAATGGGCGCCGCTGTCATCGCCCAGATCGCTATGCCATAAGACAGGACCTGCAAAGCACCGCCAGCAAAGCCTCGCATCCAGAAGCGCTGCATCGCCGGAATGACGTCCCGTCCGTCGCGATAGAGCGCGTAAGGCACCATCACCACCGCAATGCCAATGAAGAGCCAGACCGAATAGCCATTCGGGTTTGCCGATAGCCGGGCTCCGATACCGTCGACCACAGAATAGGCACAGATTGTCAGGGCGGTGAACAGCGCGAAGCCTATCGCACGGCGATCAATTTCGGCCAGGTGCCGCCCCCCGCGCGCTGAGAGCAGCAAAACGCCTGTGACAAGCGCGACAATCCCTGTCCAACCCAACGCGCTCAATTTTTCGCCGACAAAGATCGACGTGACCGCGGCCGTCATCAGGGGAGCCGAGCCGCGTGCGATTGGGTAGACTTGGCCAAGATCGCCGGTGCGATAGCTTTCGATCAGGGAGGCAAAATAAACGAGATGGATAACGACCGACGCAAACAGCCAGGGCCAGGCCTCCGAAGCAGGCATGCCCACCAATGGAGCAAACGCGAGCGCCACGATGCCGGAGCCTATGGAAATCAGGGTCGTCGTCGAGAGCGGATCGAGACCAACCTTTATCAGGGCATTCCAGCCCGCGTGGCATGCTGCGGCAAACAAAACAGCGATAAAAACAGAGGTTTCCATGAGAAGGCTTTATCGCCAGCTCCGATACAGCCATTCACAAGGCGGGCAATTCATAAGAGAGCCAGGTTGGCGGGCATAGAAATCCAGTAAACGCCACGGAACCGGAAATTTACATCGACCTATACTTTAGTGACTAGCCGTTCGCACGGGCCGAGAGTATCGTTTTTGAAACGCCGAATAATGGCGCCATCCGGGAGGAGACCCATGGGACAATCACGTCTATCGCGTCGTGCCGTTCTTAAGACTGCCGCCCTCGGTTCTGCGGCAGCAATTACTGCTCCGTATGTCAGCGGCGTCTATGCCGCAGGTACACTGTCACTCGGTTGCTGGGACCACTGGGTGCCCGGCGCCAACAAGGCCCTCGACAAGATCTGCAAGGAGTGGGGCGACAAGAATAAAGTCGACGTCCACGTCGACTCCATCACCTCGCAAGGTGAGAAGGACAAGCTCACCGCCGCGGCCGAAGCGCAAGCCGGCACCGGCCATGACATCATGTCCCATCGGGATTGGAATATCCGGATCCACCAGGCGCAACTCGAGCCACTGGACGACGTCATCGCCGCGCTCATCAAGACGTACGGCCCGATCAGCCCGGTCGCGGAGTACCTCGCCAAGAGCAAGAGCGTGTGGCTCGGCGTCCCAACGGCGGTCGGCAGCCAGGTGAAGCCATGCTGTTCGCGCCTCGACCTCTACAAGCAACACGCCAGTCTCGATCTGCAGGCAATGTTCCCTGCCGACGAGTCGAAATGGGACAAGGCGCAGACCGACAAGTGGACTTGGGATGCCTATGTCGAGTCCGCTCAGAAGCTGCATAAGGCCGGGTTCCCGATCGGCTTGCCGATGGGCCAAACCTCGGACGCCGTCGACTGGGTCGGCGGGCTGTTCAACGCCTATGGCGTCGTGTTCATCGACGGCAAGGACAATATCAAGATCAACTCCGACCAGACCCGGCAGGCGATGGAAGTCGCCCGCAAGATCATGGAAGCGAGCCCGCCGGAAGTGTTTGCCTGGGACGACGCCGGCAATAACCGCTGGCTGATCTCGGGCAAAGGCTCGGGCATCATGAATCCGCCGAGCGCATGGGCAGTCGCCAAGCGCGACAACCCGAAGGTGGCCGAGCAATGCTGGACGCATCCGGTCCCGAAGGGGCCGAACGGCCGTTTCGTCGGTCAGCTTCCGCAATTCTACGGCCTGTGGAAATTCTCCAAGAACAAACAGGCGGCGAAAGATCTGCTGCTGTACATCTCGCAGAAGGAATCGGTCGCTCAACTGGTCGCCGCCTCGAATGGCTACGACCTGCCCTCGTTCAAGACCATGTACGATCTCGACACCTGGAAGACAGTCGAGCCGCCGGTCGGCACTGTGTACGGTTATCCGCCGCGCGGCGACGAACAGACATCAATGTTCGGCGCGCCTGCACGCTCGGAAGTCGGCGCGCAGATGTACAACCAGGCGATCGACACCGTGATGATCTCGAAGTTCACGCAGGGCAAGGAGAAGCTCGACGAGGTCATCAAGTGGGCCGAGAAGGAGCTCGAAGGCACGTTGCGCGCCTAGTTTTTTCGGCTCGATACGAACGTGCATGCCGGCCCGGTGGGAAACGGGCCGGCGTGTGCTGATCTTGGCGACGAGAGGGAACAATGGCCTATACCGTTCACTCGTGGACGCCCGCGCTGGATTCACGCGCGCCTGCACGGCCGACCCACGGCTTCCAGCGCTTCGTCCGCCGGCGCTCGACGACTGCAGTGCTGATGTGCGCGCCGCTGATTTTGATCGTCGTTTGCCTCATCATCTATCCCGCTTTCTATTCGATCTATCTGTCGATGCTGAACAAGGCGCAGACGCGCTTTATCGGCCTGTCGAATTTCGCTTTCCTGATGTCGCGCGACACGTTCTGGATGGTGGCGTGGCAATCGACGATCTTCGCGCTCTCCGCGGTGTTCTTCAAAGCCCTGATCGGCTTGATCACCGCGCATCTCGTCAACAACCTGCCGGTCAAGGGCCAGCGCAAATGGCGCGGCATGTTGTTGGTGCCGTGGGTGATCCCGCTCGCCCTCTCCACGCTCGGCTGGTGGTGGATGTTCGATCCCACCAATTCGGCATTCAACCACACCTTGCGAAGCCTGGGGTTTGACGGAATTCCCTGGCTCAGTGACCCGATGTGGGCGCGGTTTTCGGTGATCCTCGTCAACGTCTGGTACGGCGCGCCGTTCTTTCTGATCATGTATCTGGCGGCGCTGAAATCGGTTCCCGAGCAGCTTTACGAGGCCGCCGCCATCGACGGCGCCACCGCCTGGCAGAAATTCATCCACATCACGCTGCCGATGATGCGCAACATCATCGCTATTACCGTGCTGTTCTCGCTGATCGTCACCTTCGCCAATTTTGACATCGTGCAGATCATGACCGCCGGCGGCCCGCGCAATATGACGCACATGTTCGCGACCTACTCGTTCCTGCTTGGCATCCGCTCCGGCGACCTGCCGCTTGGCGCGGCGACATCGCTATTCATGTTCCCGATCCTGGCCATCGCCGCGGTATTCATCCTGCGCGGCGTGCGTAAGCGCGGGAGAGAGATCGGATGAGCACCCTCGCCGCCACCGCGCCCGCCGCCAGGCGCGCTGGCGCGCGCACCAGTCTGCACCGCAGCCGCCGCTGGGCGCTTGTCGCCTCCTACGTCTTCCTGATCGTGTTCGCGATCTTTTTCCTGATCCCGCCCTATTACATGGTCGTGACCGCGCTCAAGAGCGACGCCGAAATGGCGCGGCTGGCGACCAACCCGTGGTTCATCTTCGACGGCGTCACGCTCGACCAGTTCAGGATCCTGCTGACGCAAACCGACTTCCTGATCTTCTTCAAGAACACCGTCATCGTGACGGTGTGCGTGGTGGCGATCACCATGGTGGTCAGTATCTTGGCGGCGTTTTCGCTGGGCCGCATGAAGTTCTGGGGCTCCAGTATCCTGGCTACTGGAATTTTCCTCACCTACCTGGTGCCGGATACGCTGCTGTTCATTCCGATGTTCCAGATCGTCAAGTCGATTGGCTTGCTCAATTCCTATTGGGGCATGGTGCTAGTCTATCCGACGCTGACGGTACCGTTCTGCACCTGGATCATGATCGGCTACTTCCAGTCGATCCCGAAGGAGCTCGACGAGGCGGCCCTGATCGACGGCGCCGGGCACATGCAGATGCTGCTCAAGATCTTCATCCCGGTTGCCCTGCCCGGAATCATCGCCGCCATGATCTTCGCCTTCACCGTGTCGTGGGCCGCCTTCGTCTATCCGATGGCCTTCCTCTACTCCGCGGATCAGCAGGTGCTCACCGTCGGCACCGTAACCAGTCTGATCCGCGGCGACGTCTACAAGTGGGGCATGCTGATGGCGGGCGCGCTGGTCGCCGCCGCGCCACCGCTCGTGATCTACGCGTTCCTGATGGACTATTACATTGCCGGTCTTACCGCCGGCGCCACCAAGGGCTGAGCAGCATGGCTGAAGTCGCGTTGCGTCAAGTCGTGAAGAAGTACGGCGACGTCGAAGCCGTCCGTGCGATCGATCTGGACATCCCGAACAACGAGTTCGTCGTGTTGGTCGGCCCTTCGGGCTGCGGCAAGTCGACGACGCTGCGGATGATCGCGGGACTGGAGGAAATCACTTCCGGCGACATCAGCATCGGCGGCCAGGTGGTCAACGATCTGCCGCCGAAGGACCGCGACATTGCCATGGTGTTCCAAAACTACGCGCTCTATCCGCACATGACGGCCTTCGACAACATGGCCTTCGGCCTGAAGCTGCGCAAATTCTCCAAGGCCGAGATCAAGCAGCGGGTCGAACACGCCGCGCGCATTCTCGACATCACCGAACTGCTCGAGCGCCGGCCGAAAGCGCTCTCCGGCGGCCAGCGTCAGCGCGTCGCCATGGGCCGCGCCATCGTGCGAAACCCCAAGGTCTTCCTGTTCGACGAGCCGTTGTCCAACCTCGACGCCAAGCTGCGCGTGCAGATGCGCACCGAAATCAAGCGCGTGCACCAGAAGGTGAAGACAACGACCGTATACGTGACACACGACCAGGTCGAGGCCATGACACTTGCCGACCGCGTCGTGGTGATGAACCAGGGGCGCATCGAGCAGCTCGGCACGCCGCATGACCTGTATCATCATCCCCGCACACGGTTCGTGGCCGGCTTCATCGGCTCACCGGCGATGAATTTCATCCCTTGCCGGCTCGAGCAGGCCGGTTCTGGTCTGCGTGCACGTGTCTCCGACACGATCGCGTTGCCTGTTCCATCAGCCCGCGAGGCCCGCTATCGATCCGTTGTCGGCAAGGAACTGATTCTCGGCCTTCGGCCGGAGCACATCACAGAGCCCCGCCACAACGGCCGCGCCGATGGCTGCGATTTCGACGTGACTTTGGACGTCGTCGAGCCGATGGGCATGGAGACAATGGTCTTCTTCACCATCAACGGGACCGAGTTCTGCAGCCGTGTCGAGCCGAGCAGCGCCGGCGATGCAGGGGCCAAAATGCGCCTGCACGCCAACATCGATCACATGCACCTGATGGACCCCGCAAGCGACGCGGTTATCTAACCCCTGTTCAGGCTTTAGCTACGGCGGGCGCCCAGAGCTTTGGTCCGGCCCGCTGATACTGCGGCGGCCGCGCCACATCCGAGCCCAGCGCCTTGGCCGCATGCCAGCCCCAGTGCGGATCGTCGAGAAAGCAACGCGCCATCGAAACCATATCAACCTCGCCTTTGGCTACGATTTCTTCGGCGTGCTCGGGCTTGACGATGAGCCCGACGGTGCGGGTCGGAATATTCGCCTCGCGCTTCACCCGCGCCGCGATCGGGACGTTGTAGCCCGGCTCGGTGGGATTGCGGATGTCGGCAGCAACGCCGCCGGACGAGATGCAGATAAAATCGATGCCCTCGCCCTTCAGTGCCCGCGAGATCGCCACGGCGTCGTCGGGCGTCAGCCCGCCCTCGCGCCAATCGCTGCCGGTGATGCGCGCGCCGAGCACGACCGATTTCGGCACCACCGCCCGCACCGCGCGCGCGATCGACAGCGGAAAGCGCAAACGATTTTCCAGTGGGCCGCCATATTGATCGGTGCGTTTGTTCGAAATCGGCGACATGAAGCCATGCGCCAGGTAACCGTGCGCCATATGCAGCTCGATCTCGTCGAATCCGATCCGCAGCGCACGTTGGGCGGCTGAAACAAATGCTGCCCGCACGCGCTCCATATCGACCTCGGTGACCTCGCGCGGCGTGTGCCAGCCGTCCCCAAAGGGAATCGGCGAGGCCGCAATCGTCGGCCAGGGATCCGCATCCGCCTTCAAGGGTCCTGCGCCTTCCCACGGACGCTGCGCCGAGCCCTTCCGTCCGGAGTGAGCGATCTGGATCCCGAATTTTGCGCTGCCCATGCGCCGGGCCTGCGCGACCACGCGCGCCAGCGCGGCTTCATTGTCGTCGGAATAAAGGCCGAGACAGCCATGCGTGATGCGGCCGTGCCGTTCGACGTGGGTCGCCTCAACGATCACCAACGCTGCGCCGGAATGCGCCATCATGCCGAGATGCATCAGGTGCCAGTCGTTGGCGCAGCCATCGTCGCCAGAGTACTGGCACATGGGCGACACGACGATGCGGTTGGCAAGCTCGAGGCCGGCAAGGCGAAAGGGAGTGAATAAGCTACTGGACATGATGGCGATTTGGCTCTGGTGGGAAATCAACGCCGATATCAGCGCTGCTGAATGGACATCAGATAGCCGATGATGACGCCGCCGTCACGCGCGTCTCAAGTGGCCGGAAGCATTGAATTTCCGCCAGGTGGCGTGGCAAACCGGGTCGCCGCGAGCTTGGCCCAGAGGGCCGCAACGCGCTCGCTTTCGCGCAAATACAAGCCAAATCGTTCTTCGGAATAGAAGTGCTTCCAGCGGCCGCTGCGCTCAAGCTCGCGGACATGGGCAAGCCGCCGCTGCGCGAGCGCGTGCCATTTCTTGGCAATCTGATCGAAGCGGACCCCGCCCTGCGCAACCGCCATTGAGTGCCCCCCGGCACGTGCGAAAGCCGGCAGCCGAACGACGCGAACGCATCGACGACCACCGAAAGCTGCACGAAAACAACGGCATACAGAGTGAGATCGCCATGTACGACGATTCGCAGCGGTTGCAAAGGGGCGGCTGGAAACTAGAGGCGGATACGCAGCTTGTTGGCGAGTTCGCCGATGACCCCGCGGCGGAACAGAAGCACGCAGGCCACGAAAATCGCGCCCTGGATGACCAGCACCCACTCCCCGATCGGCGCGAGCTTGAACTGCATCACGAGAATCACGAAGGCGCCCGCCACCGGCCCAAAAATTGTGCCAAGCCCGCCGACAAGTGTCATCAATACAACCTCGCCCGACATCGGCCAGTTCACATCGGTCAAGGAAGCCAGTTGCAATACAATTGCCTTTGTCGCCCCGGCGACACCAGCGAGTGTTGCTGACAGAACAAACGCGACGAGTTTGTAGCGATCGGTCTTGTAGCCGAGTGAAATCGCGCGCGTTTCGTTCTCGCGGATTGCCTTGAGCACTTCCCCGAATGGCGAATGAATGATGCGGTAAATAAATAAAAAGCCGGCAAGAAAAATGACCAGTACAACTGCGTACATGGTCATTTCGTTTTTAAGATCGAAGATCCCGAAGAGGTGGCCGCGCGGCACCGCCTGGATTCCGTCCTCACCGCCGGTGAACTTGGCCTGTAACGCAAAGAAATACATCATCTGCGCGAGCGCGAGCGTGATCATCGCGAAGTAAATGCCCTGCCGCCGGATCGCCAGCGAGCCGGCAAGAAGACCGCAAACAGCCGCGGTGGCCGTGCCGGTCAGAATTGCGAGCTCAGGCGGAAAGCCCCACGCTTTGGCGGAATACGCGGACAGATAGCTTGCCCAGCCGAAATAAAGCGCGTGGCCGAACGACAGAAGTCCGACATAGCCGATCAAAAGATTGAAGGCGCAGGCAAATAACGCAAAACACATCGCCTGCATGAGGAACAGTGGATAGGTGAAGAATGGTGCGACCACCAGGGCCACGACCATGACAAGGAAGGCGATCGTCTCACTTTGCGTGCGGAGCACGGACGGTTTCTTGGCGAGCGGATCGACGACCCTTTCCATCACGCTCTCCGCCCGAACAGGCCGGCCGGCCGTACCAGCAGGACGATCGCCATGATCACAAAGATGACTGTGTTCGAAGCTTCCGGAAAAAATACCTTGGTCAAACCTTCAATTACCCCGAGACCAAAACCGGTGACGATTGCGCCGAGGATCGAGCCCATGCCGCCGATGACGACCACCGCAAAAACGACGATGATCAGTTCCGCACCCATCTGCGGCGACACGTTGTAGATCGGCGCGGCCATCACGCCGGCGAACGCCGCGAGCGCGACACCGAAGCCGTAGGTGAGCGTGATCATGCGAGGGACGTTGATGCCGAATGCCCGCACCAACGTCGGATTTTCGGTAGCGGCGCGCAGGTAGGCACCAAGACGTGTGCGCTCAATCACGAACCATGTCCCGAAGCAGACCATGAGCGACGCCGCGATCACCCACGCGCGGTAATTCGGCAGGAACATGAATCCGAGATTTTGTCCGCCCCGCAGCGAATCCGGAACGGTATAGGGCAAGCCCGCCGAACCGAAATAATTGCGCGCGACGCCTTCAAAGATCAGCGCCAGCCCGAACGTGAGCAGTAGCCCATAAAGGTGGTCAAGCTTGTAAAGCCATTGCAGGAAAAACCGCTCGACGAGAATGCCGGTAATGCCGACCAGGATGGGCGCTATGATCAGCGCCGGCCAATACCCTAACCCCGAGTATTGAAGAATGAGATAGGCGGCAAAAGCGCCCATCATGTACTGGGCGCCATGGCTGAAGTTGATGATATTGAGCATGCCAAAGATAACGGCCAGCCCCAGACTCAACAGCGCGTAAAACGAGCCGTTGATCAAGCCGATCAACAGCTGTCCAAACAGCGCCGTCGATGGGATGCCGAAGATCTCGAACACGGGAAGGGCTCCGTCAGGAAGAACGGGGCGGGCCGAAAGCCCGCCCCTTTATTTTCCACTGATCAGCCACTCACCAACGGGCAATTGCCTTCCTTAAGCGGACGGAATGCCTCGTCAGCCGGGATCGTCGCGCGCACGTTGTAGAAGTCGCCCGGATATTTCGATTCCGCAGGCGACTTCACTTCAAGCAGATACGCGGGATGGATCTTGCGGCCATCGGCACGGATCGAACCCTTGCCGAACAACGGATCGTCGGTTGGCATTTTTTTCATCTCCGCCACGACCGCTTTGCCGTCGGCGGCACTCTTCAAGGCGGCGACCGCCTTGAGATAGTGCGTCAAGCCCGAATACACGCCGGCCTGCACCATCGTCGGGAATTTGCCCGCCGCGGCGCGTTCCGCTTGCCAAAGCTTGGTCCATGCGCGGTTCGCGTCGTTCATGTCCCAGTACCAGGTTTCGGTCAGCGTCAGGCCTTGCGCAGTTTGCAGGCCGAGCGCGTTGACATCGCTTGCAAACACCAGCAAGCCGGCAAACTTCTGCCCGCCCTTTACGATGCCGAATTCGGCGCCCGACTTGATCGCGTTGATGGTGTCGCCACCGGCATTGGCGAGGCCGATGATCTTGGCTTTGGACGACTGCGCCTGCAGCAGGAACGATGAGAAGTCGTTGGTATTGAGCGGATGGCGAACCTTGCCCAGTACCTTGCCGCCGTTCTTCTCGACCGCGGCCATGGTGTCGCGTTCGAGCGCGTGCCCGAAGGCGTAGTCCGCGGTAAGGAAGAACCAGGTGTCGCCGCCTGTCTTCACCAGCGCCTTGCCGGTGCCGTTGGCGAGCATCCAGGTGTCATAGGTCCAATGGATTGTGTTGACGTTGCACTTCGGACCGGTGAGATCCGATGCAGCCGCGCCCGAGACGATGAACACCTTGTTCTTGGTAGCGGTGATTTGGCTCACCGCCAACGCCACGCCGGAGTTCGGCGTGTCGATGATCAGATCGACCTTGTCGACGTCATACCACTGGTTGGCAAGCTGCGAGCCGATGTCCGGCTTATTCTGATGGTCGCCGGATATCAGCTCGACTTTCACGTTCGGGTTGGCCTTGGCGAAGTCGGCAATCGCCAGCTTCGCGGCGGCGGCCGAGCCCGCTCCGCCGATATCGGAGTAAAGGCTCGACATGTCGCTGAGCACACCGACCTTAACAGTCACCTGCTGAGCGTTAGCTCCTCCACAGGCAAGGGCAACGGCAAGTGCCGCAAGCCCTAAAGTTTTTCTCATGGATCTGCTCCTCCTTGTTTTCAATTCACACAGATACCGGGCGCATCGACACTGGCGGCCGGTGCCGCCATTGGCAAATTTCAAACTTAGCCGCTCACCATCGGGCAGTTGCCCTCCTTGAGCGGACGGAAGGCTTCGTCCGCCGGGATTGTGGCGCGCAACTTGTAGAAGTCACCCGGATATTTCGATTCCGAAGGTGCTTTCATCTCGAACAAAAAGGCTGGATGCAACTTACGGCCGTCGGCCCGGATCGTGCCTTTGCCGAAGAGCGGATCGTCGGTCGGCATTTCTTTCATCTTGGCGACGACCGACTTGCCGTCGGGAGTGCCGCCGAGAGCGGCACGCGCCTTGAGATAATGCAACGTGCCGGCATAGACGCCCGCCTGATTCATGGCCGGATATTTGCCGGGGGCATTGCGCTCGGCATGCCAGCGCTTTGTCCATGCGCGCGTCCCGTCATTCAGATCCCAGTAGAACGTCTCGGTGAGAACCAGACCTTGCGCAGTTGGCAAGCCGAGCGCGGCAACGTCAGTCGCAAAAACCAGCAGTCCGGCGAGACTCTGTCCGCCCTTCACGATGCCGAATTCGGCAGCTTGCTTAATCGAATTGATGGTATCGCCGCCTGCGTTGGCGAGACCGATGACTTTCGCCTTCGACGACTGTGCCTGCAAAAGGAACGACGAGAAGTCATTCGTGTTGATCGGATGGCGGACCTTACCGAGTACCTTTCCTCCGTTCTTGAGAACGACCGCTTCGGTGTCGCGTTCAAGCGCATGGCCGAAGGCATAGTCGGACGTGAGGAAAAACCAGGTATCGCCGCCCGTCTTCACAACGGCCTTGCCCGTGCCGTTCGCGAGCATCCAGGTGTCGTAGGTCCAGTGCACCATGTTCGCGCTACATTTCGGACCGGTGAGGTCGGAGCTTGCCGGACACTTTGTTCTTCTGGCTCGCGATCTGGCTGATGGCGAGTGCGACGCCCGAGTTGGGAACGTCTGCAATCATGTCGACGTGATCAACGTCGTACCATTGGTTCGCGATCTGCGAGCCGATGTCCGCCTTGTTCTGGTGGTCGCCGCTGATGACCTCAATCTTAAAATTGGGGTGATCTTTCATGAAGTCGGCCGCTGCCATCTTGGCGGCGATGACCGAGCCGATGCCGGTCGCGTCCGCGTAAAGACTGGACATATCGGTGAGGACGCCGATCTTGACGTTGACCTGCTGCGCACTGGACGTGCCGCAGGTCAAAATGACGGCAAGGGCCGCCAGGCTCATCTTCCGCTTCATTGACGTCTCCTCCCTACTTTGCGCCGTTATGGCTTATTTCGTCTAGACACCGAGATAGTCGTGCAGCTTGTCGACGTTTGCATCCAGTTCCGAATTGGCGAACTGGTCGATGATACGGCCATGTTCCATCACGTAATAGCGGTCCGCAACCGTTGAGGCGAAACGGAAGTTTTGTTCCACCAAAAGGATGGTAAAGCCCTGATCCTTGAGGGCGCGGATCGTCTTCCCGATCTGCTGAATAATAACCGGGGCCAGGCCTTCGGTCGGCTCGTCCAGCAGCAAAAGCCGGGCGCCCGTACGCAGGATGCGGCCGATCGCCAGCATCTGCTGCTCGCCACCGGACAACTTCGTGCCCTGGCTGGAACCCAGCCGCTCCTTGAGGTTCGGAAAGAGCTCGAAAATCTGATCGAGGCCGAGGCCGCCCGGCTTTACCACCGGTGGAAGCAATAAGTTCTCCTCGACATTGAGGCTTGCAAACACGCCGCGCTCTTCTGGACAGAAGGCAATGCCGGCGCGCGCAATCTGGTTGGAGTTCCGCGCGATCAGCTCATCGCCCTGGAAGCGCACCGAGCCGGTGCGATGCCCGACAATGCCCATTATGGCCTTCAGCGTCGTCGTCTTACCGGCGCCGTTGCGACCGAGCAGCGTGACAACTTCGCCTGCCTGCACGTCAAATGAAACGCCGTGAAGAATATGAGACTCGCCGTACCAAGCCTGCAGATCCTTGACCGCCAGCAGCGGCGTGCTCGCGTCAAGCATGGCCAACTCCCATGTAGGCCTCACGCACGTCCGCATTCGCCGACACGGTGTCGTAGTCGCCTTCCGCCAGCACACGGCCGCGGGTCAGAACGGTGATGTGATCAGAAAGGTCGGCGACCACCGAAAGATTGTGCTCGACCATGAGCACGGTACGGTCGGCTGCCACGCGCTTGATGAGCTGCGCGACGCGATCGATGTCTTCGTGACCCATGCCCGCCGTCGGTTCGTCGAGCAACAGCATTTCCGGATCGAGCGCCAGCGTTGTTGCGATCTCAAGAGCGCGCTTGCGGCCGTACGGCAGTTCGACAGCGGTCCAGTCCGCGACAGAAGAAAGTCCGACATCGGCAATCAATGCCATCGCGCGCTCGTTTAGATTGTCGAGCACCGACGTCGAATGCCAGAAGTCAAACGACCCGCCGCGCGCGCGCTGCAAGCCGATGCGCACGTTCTCCAACACGGTCATATGGGGAAACACGGCCGAGATCTGGAACGACCGCACCAGGCCAAGACGCGCGACATCGGCGGGCTGCATGTCAGTGATATCTTCGCCCTTGAACAGGATGCGTCCACGCGTAGGGCTCAGGAATTTCGTTAGCAGGTTGAAACAAGTTGTCTTTCCGGCGCCGTTCGGCCCGATCAAGGCATGAATGGTCCCGCGCTTGACGCGCAGGCTCACGCCATTCACGGCGACGAAACCCGCAAAATCTTTGGTCAGATCCTCGGTCTCGAGGATCGTATCGTCACTCATACGCGGCGGCCCCTCGTCGCGCATTCTTGGCAGGTTTTTGCTCTGGGCGGCAAGGCCTACTAAAGGTCGGGCCATGCGGCTAAGTGACTGATTTTATTAAGTTGGCGCTGTTCGGCCCACGCTACACATTCTTGAATTTCTTGGCCAATGCGTCGGCATTGCGCGCGAGCAGCCCCACGTCAGCACCGACGGCCACGAACAGGTAGCCCCAGTCGATATATCGCCGTGCTTCATCCTCGTTACCCGTGAGTATGCCCGCCGGCTTCTTGAGCGCCTTGAGACGTTTCACCGCATCCTGCATGGCGTTTTGAACGTCCGCGTGCTGCGGATTGCCGAGATGACCGAGCGATGCAGCGAGATCGGACGGACCAATGAAGACACCATCGACGCCATCGACCTTGGCGATTGCTTCCAGTTGGTCCAGCGCGGTGCGGGTCTCGACCTGCACGAGAACGCAGATTTCGTCATTCGCCTTGGTCAGATAACCCGGCACGCGCCCATAACGGCTGGCGCGCGCCGCGACCGAAACACCGCGAATCCCTTGCGGCGGGTAACGGGTCGAAGCTACCGCGCGCTTCGCTTCCTCGACGTTCTGCACGTAGGGAAACAGTAACGTCTGTGCACCGATGTCGAGCGCGCGCTTGGCCATAACGGCATCGTTCCAGGCCGGCCGAATGATCGGCGTTGCCGTGCCCCGCTGCACGGCCTGCAATTGCGTCACAAGGTCGGGGATTTCATTCGGCGAATGCTCGGTATCGAGCAAAATCCAGTCGAACCCGCTGTCAGAGATGACTTCAGCCGCAATATTGCTGCACAGGCTCGACCACAGCCCGATCTGAAGTTTCCCCTGCGCGATCGCTTGCTTGAAGATGTTGCGTTGCATTTCCGGCATTTTGTCTCTCACACGAATTGAATGGCGATGCCGCCGAGCTGGCCGAAGTCGGCATGGAGCGTGTCGCCTTGTTGCGCAAAGACGACGCGAGTGAACGAGCCGGCAAGCACGATGTGGCCGGGCTCAAGCGCGTGACCGTGCGGGCCGATCTTGTTGGCAAGCCAGGCCACACCGAGCGCGGGATGACCGAGCACGCCGGCGGCCAGACCTGTCTCCTCGATTTCGGAATTGCGGGACATGATTCCGCCGACCCAGCGCAGGTCGACGTCCAGCGGGCCCACCGGGCGGCCACCCATCGCAATGCCGGCGGCGGCGCCGTTGTCCGCAACGGTATCGACGATCTTGCGCGGGTCCTGGATGCGCGCATCGACAATCTCGATCGCGGGGACCACGTATTCGGTGGCGCGCAGGACATCCGTCAGGCCGACGCCCGGCCCCTGCAGCTTCCTGCCCATGATGAAGGCAAGCTCGACCTCCACCCGCGGCTTGCAGTAGTCGGCGTGCTTGACCTTGCTACCATCGGCGATCAACTGGTCGTCGAGAATGTAGCCGTAGTCGGGTTCGTCGATCATCGACGAGCGCTGCATGGCTTTCGAAGTCAACCCAACCTTGTGACCGATCAGCCTAGCCCCCGCTCGGGTCTTGCGCTGCATCACCTCGGTGGAAATCGCGTAGGAATCTTCGATGGTGATGTCGGGGAAGGTGACGTGCAGCTGCACCGCCTGCTTACGCTCTTTTTGCGCCGCCATCAGGATATCGGCGGCTTTTTTGCGGTCGGCGTCGGACAGCATCATCGATCCCCTTGCCCAACTGATGCTGTAACGGTTCGCACGAAAAATTTAAAGGGAGGGACCTCGCGGCGGTCTAATCCGCCTTTTCGTCAGTTTTCCGCTCTTTTCTTTCCTCGATCTTGCGGTTGGCAAAACGCAACGCGCGGGCCAGTGGGGGCTGCATCGGCCGGACATCGCAAGCCAGCAGCGCCACGCCGACCGGCAGCATCCAGATGCCGAGAACAGGCAGGAAGCTCAGGACACCGCCGCCGATCAGCGCGATGCCGGCCGGGACCCGCACCCAAACCGCCTCCGGCTGGCGCAACCGATCAAAATTGCGGCCCGCCCAGTCGGGCATGTGGCCCTGCAACCGGTCCATTTCCTCGTCGAAGTCGGGCGCGCGCATCATGCCAAATCAAAGGCCCGGGCGCGGATTTGTTCCGGCCCCTAGTGCTTGAGCTTGGGATCGACTTTGAACTTCGCCTCAGTCTTTTTCGTGACTTCATCGATCGTCACGCCCGGCGCAAGCTCGGTGAGCGTCATGCCGCCGGCCTTCTTGTCGATCGTGAACACACCGAGATCGGTGATCACCATGTCGACAACGCCGGCACCGGTGAGCGGCAGTTTGCATTTGTGAAGCAGCTTCAGCTCGTCCTTGGCGGTGTGCTCCATCACCACGACGACTTTTTTCACGCCGGCGACCAGATCCATGGCGCCACCCATGCCCTTCACCATCTTGCCGGGAATCATCCAATTCGCGAGATCGCCGTTCTCCGCGACTTGCATCGCACCAAGAATCGACAAGTCGATATGCCCGCCGCGGATCATGGCGAATGAATCTGCCGACGAAAAAAAGCTGGTGGTCGGCAATTCGGTGACCGTCTGTTTGCCGGCGTTGATCAGATCGGGATCCTCCTCTCCTTCATAGGGGAAAGGCCCGAAGCCGAGCATGCCGTTTTCGCTCTGCAGCTGCACCGTCATTCCGTCGGGAATGTAGTTCGATACCAGTGTCGGAATACCGATGCCGAGATTGACGTAAAAGCCGTCGCGCAATTCCTTGGCGGCGCGTTCGGCCATTTGTTCGCGGGTCCAAGGCATTAGACTTCCTCTCCTGTTCCAGCTGCAGCGACGCGCTTGCGAACGGTGCGTTGCTCGATGTGCTTGACCGCGTTCGGCACGTGCACGATGCGTTTGACGTAGACGCC
>JBEVFG010000250.1:0-3154 GCA_040512415.1 Pseudolabrys sp.
GTTCTGGAAGATCCGCATGCCTAACGCGCTGCCCTACATCTTCGGGGGCATGAAGATTTCCATCACGCTCGCCATCATCGGCGTCATCGTGTCGGAATTCGTGGCTTCTCAGGAAGGCATCGGCTATCTGATCAAGCTCGCCGGCGGCCTGCTCGATACCCCGCTGATGCTGGCGGCGATCGCTGCGCTGAGCATCAGCGGGCTTGCGCTTTACGCGATCATTGCCGGCGTGGAAAGTTGGGCCGTGTACTGGCAGCCGCCGTCGGATGCAGTCGGGGCGGGTGGAGGGTGATGCCATGCAGCGCGGATGGCACGGCTCACCGGGCCTGCTGGGGGACGTTGGAACTGAGGCTGATTCTTCGACGCAATGAGCGAGAGCTTCCCGTATGCTCACCGGGACCCATAGAGGAGTAACTCAAATGAAACTGCATCGTCGTTCTTTTCTGAAGCTCACCGCCGCGACGGCGGCGGTGCCCGCGGGCTTGGGAATTGCGATGCCCGCCGTCGTGCGCGCTGCGACCGCCGTCAAGATGACGTTGCCATGGCTGCCGCTCGGCACCTTCAGCTACGCCTTCGTCGCAAAGAAGATGGGTTTTTGGGACAAGCGCGGTCTCGACGTGACCATCGACCGCGGCTTCGGCTCGGGCAGGGTGTGCGTGCCCGTGGATCAGGGGCAGTATGATTTTGGCATCCTCGACCTGGCGGTGATGATGAACTGCGCCGCGCGGGGGCTTGATCTCGCCGCGGTGGCGGGCATCTGGCCTCGTTCTCCGGTCGGTATTTTCTCGCTGAAGGAATACGGCATCACCAAGCCGCAGGATCTCGAGGGTCAGACCGTCGCCTTCGACGTCGGCAGCGGCGACTTCCAGCTTTGGCCCGCTTTCATCAAAGCCACGGGAATCGACGACAAGAAGGTCAACAAGGTGACCATGGATGCGGCCGCGCTGATCAAGGCGCTGGTCGAGAAGCAGGTCAAGGCGGAGGGAAACTTCTTCGGCAGCATCGCACCGAGCCTGTGGGCGCAGGGTCTCGAGATCAACAGCATGCTGTACGAGGACTACGGGGTGAAGATGTTCAGCAACGTCGTCGCATGCAAACGCGCAACCATCGAGAAGAAGCCGGAACTGTGTGAGGCTTTCGTCGGCGGCCTGATGGAGGGACTCAAGTACGTTTACCTGAACCCGGAAAAATCGGTGTCGCTCCATCTCGAGAGCGTCAAGGAGTTCCAGGGCGGCAGTGTCGCCAACCAGAAGGTCATCGAGTACGGTCAGGCCGTCAGCACCGCGTTGGGCGTGGTGCCGGCCGTCAGACAGCATGGTCTCGGCTACATGGATCCGGATCTCGTCGCCACGACGGCGAAGACGGTCGAGACCTATATGGGCGTCAAGAACGCTCCGCCGACGGCGCAGCTGTTCACCAACAAGTTTGTTGGCGCGGCGAAGCTGACCGAGGCGGAATGGGCCGAGGTTGAAAAACGGTCGGAGAAATACCTGCCTCGCAAGAGTTCGTAGCCATACACGTCGAAGCCTGTCCTGCGGTCCTAGAATAGAGCCAAGTCCGTCCGCTTCAATGTGATCGGCCTTGGCTCTTGCAGCAATAAGATCGAGGGCAGACAGCGCAATTTTCGCTTCAACGATGCTATCTCTTGCGGTGCAAGCCTAAAGTTTGACGCCGGCTGCTTCCAGGATGGACCGAGCCCGCGCGCGCTGTTCATCGGAGATCGTCAGGCGTTCGGCAAAATCGCGTCCGAGCGGGCGGGTTGCATCGATCCCCATTTTGGTCAGCGTGAAGGTCTCGGGGTCCGACGTGGGGTCGAGAATCGCGCCCTTGGCCCCGGGGATTAAGATAATGTCCTTTTCCGCCCGCATGCGCGTGGCGAGCGCCCACATGACGTCGTTGATGTTGAAAATGTCGACGTCATCGTCCACGACGATGACGTATTTGGTGTACAGCTCGGTACCGAGCGCGGCCATGATTGCCATCTGCGGCTCGCCATCCGCGATCTTCTTCATGGAAATGAAGGCCATGAAGGCGCCGCAGGTCGTGTGCGGCACGTGCACCGCGCGCACATTCGGCAGGTTGCGCCGCAGCGCGTTGAGGATTTCGCCTTCGCGGGTGATGCAGGAAACCAGGATGTGATCCCGCGACATGCCCGAGGTGACGCTATGGAACACGGCGTCGCGGCGCATGCGAATCCGGTGCGCGACGAACACGTTCTGTGTGCTGCGGTAGGAGGCGTAGCCGGTGAACTCGCTGAACGGCCCTTCCGGCTCGTGCACGTTGGCGAGGATTTCGCCTTCGATGATGATCTCGGCGCCGGCCGGTACTTCCAGATCGGCCACCCCGCAGCGGGCAAGCCGGTAGGGTTCGCCGAACAAGCCGCCGATGATCTCGTACTTTCGCACGTGCGGCGGATAGGCGTAGACCATCGAGCCCATGTAGTGGAGCGGGTGGGTCCCCAGCGTAATGGCCGCGGGCAGCGCTTCTCCACGTTCCTCGGCGCGGCGGTGAAATTCGTACAGGCGTCGACGTGAGTGCAGCGACACGCCCAGGCGATTCTTGCCCTTCAGCATCAGCCGATGGAAACCGGTGGTGTCGACGCCGGTGACCGGATCGCGCGCCACGATCTGACCGGCCGTGATGTATGGTGCCGCATCGACTGTGAATTGCAGCGGGATCGGCAATTTGGTGAGGTCGACGTCGTCGCCTTCAAGGACGACGTCATCCCATGCGCCCCGGTCGACGATCTCGCAGGGAATGTATTTCTGACAGCGTTCGCGGAACGCCGTGGGCAGATTCCCAGGTTCCACCCCGAGACAGGCCGCCAGCAGCTTGCGATTGCCGGCAACGTTCGTGACCAGCTGCATGTCATTGCCGCGGACGTTTTCGAACACGACGACCGGGCTCTTCCCCGCTTGGTCAAGCTCGAACACCAGCGCGGTCGCGTCGAAATGCAGGTCGATCGGCTGACGAACGCGCAGCAATTCGTCCGGATATTCAGTTTCCACCAGTTGCAAAAAACCGCGCAGGCTCTGCTTGTCGCCGTCGACGTTCCTCAGCACGCTGTCCCCCTAATGAGCATGGACGATGGTACATTTGCCGCCAGCAAAAGGCACCCATAAGTTCACCTCGGCCGCGCAAGGAAGGTGGCTCG
>JBEVFG010000251.1:0-6384 GCA_040512415.1 Pseudolabrys sp.
GAGCTGTCGAAAAAATTCGGCTACACGAACCGTATGCAGGTGCCCACGATCACGAAGGTCGTGCTCAACATGGGCATCGGTGAGGGCGTCGCCGACCGAAAGAAGGTGGACAATGCCGCTGGCGACCTGTCGCTGATCGCCGGCCAGAAAGCCGTGATCACCAAGTCGCGCAAGTCGATCGCGACATATAAGTTGCGTGACGGCCAGGCCATCGGCTGCAAGGTCACGCTGCGCAAGACGCGCATGTATGACTTCCTGGATCGCCTGGTGAACATCGCGTTGCCACGCGTGCGCGATTTCCGCGGGCTTAGCCCCAAGAGCTTCGATGGCCGCGGCAACTACAGCCTTGGCATCAAGGAATACACGGTCTTCCCGGAGATCGATTTCGACAAGGTCACCGATACCTGGGGCCTCGATATTACCGTTTGCACCAGCGCGCGTACCGATGACGAAGCACGCGCGTTGCTCACCGCGTTCAACTTCCCGTTCCGGCAGTGAGGGCGTCCCTCATACGCGGAACCGCAAGGAGTGAAAGTATGGCGAAGAAGAGTTCGATCGAGAAGAACAACAGGCGGCGTAAGATGGCAAAGCAGTACGCCAACCGGCGCGCGAAGCTGAAAGCGATCGCGCACGACAAGAAGCTGCCGATGGAAGAGCGTTTTGCTGCGTCACTGAAACTGGCGGAGTTGCCGCGCAACTCCTCCAAGACGCGCATTCGCAACCGCTGTGAGCTGAGTGGCCGCCCGCGCGCTTACTACCGCAAGCATCGCTTGAGCCGTATCGCGTTGCGCGAGCTCGGGTCGAAGGGCCTGATTCCGGGCCTTGTGAAGTCGAGCTGGTAGGGAGGGCGCGATGGCAGTCAACGATCCGATCGGCGACATGATCGCGCGCATCCGCAACGCTCAGATGCGCAGCAAGTCGAAGGTTTCAATGCCGGGCTCCAAGCAACGCGAGCGAGTGCTCGAGGTGCTCAAGACCGAAGGGTTCATCCGAGGTTATGCCAGCGTGGCGCATGCCAGCGGCCGGTCCGAACTCGAGATCGAGCTCAAATATTTCGACGGCGAACCGGTGATCCGGGAAATCGAACGCATCTCGAAGCCAGGGCGTCGCGTCTATGTCGCGGTGCGTAACCTGCCGCGCATCAATAACGGCCTCGGGGTCGCCATCCTGTCGACTCCCAAGGGTGTGATGGCCGACCACGATGCCCGCGAGGCCAATGTGGGCGGCGAAATCATCTGCACGGTGTTCTGATGTCGCGCATCGGCAATAAAGCAGTCGCAGTCCCGACCGGCGTTACCGCCAACGTCGAGGGCCAGACCGTCAAAGTGAAGGGCCCGAAGGGCGCCCTCCAGGTCGTTGTGCATGACGACGTCACTGTCGCCATGGACAAGACCGGGATCAAGCTCGAGCCGCGCAACGAGACGAAGCGCGCGCGCTCGATGTGGGGCACGTCACGCACGCTGGTCGCCAACGTGATGGCGGGCGTGACCAAAGGTTTCGAAGAGCGGTTGGAGATCACCGGCGTCGGTTATCGCGCCGCAGTGCAGGGCAAGAACCTGCAGTTGCAACTCGGCTTCTCGCACGACGTCAATTTCCCGATCCCTGAAGGCATCGCGATTGTGACGCCAAAGCCGACCGAGATCGTGGTCACAGGTGTCGACAAGCAGAAGGTGGGGCATGTCGCCGCCGAAATCCGCGGATTCCGTCCGCCCGAGCCCTACAAGGGCAAGGGCGTGAGGTACGCCAACGAGTACATCTTCCGCAAGGAAGGAAAGAAGAAGTAGAGGACGCGCGATGTCGAGATTAACTGACCGAACTGCGCGGAGGACGGCGTCGGTGCGCCGCAAGGTCAAACTTGCGGCCGGCACGAGCGGCCGCGCGCGCCTGTCGGTGTTCCGCTCATCCAAACACATCTATGCGCAACTGATCGATGACGTGAAGGGTGCGACACTCGCCGCAGCGTCCTCGCTCGAAAAGCCGATGCGCGAAGGCGCCAAGACCGGCGCCAATATTGCGGCGGCAAAGGCGGTCGGCAAGCTGATTGCCGAGCGCGCCAAGGAAAAAGGCATCAAGGACGTCGTGTTCGATCGCGGCGGCTATCTCTATCACGGACGCATCAAGGCGTTGGCGGATGCCGCGCGTGAAGGTGGACTGAACTTTTAACGGAACACGCATCATCCCGAAAAGTGGAAACCGGTTTTCGGACAAGATGATGCGAAAGGATTAGGCAAATGGCACGGGAAGCGCGACGGGAACGAGAACGCGGTGGCCGCGAGGAGCGCGACAGCGAGTTCATCGACAAACTGGTGCACATCAACCGCGTGGCTAAGGTGGTCAAGGGCGGCCGTCGTTTCGGATTCGCCGCGCTCGTCGTCGTGGGCGATCAGAAGGGACGGGTCGGATTCGGGCACGGCAAGGCGCGTGAGGTTCCGGAAGCGATTCGCAAGGCAACCGAGGCAGCAAAGCGCGGCCTGACCCGCGTGCCGCTGCGCGAAGGCCGCACGCTGCACCATGATGTGCTCGGACGACACGGCGCCGGCAAGGTCTTCCTGCGCGCGGCGCCTCCTGGCACCGGCATCATCGCGGGCGGCCCGATGCGCGCGGTGTTCGAGACGCTCGGAATGCAGGACGTGGTGGCGAAATCGCTCGGCTCGTCCAACCCGTACAACGTCGTGCGCGCGACATTCGATGCGCTCAAGCATCAGGATTCACCGCGCTCGGTCGCGGCCCGCCGCAACATCAAGGTCTCGACGCTGCAATCGCGCCGACGCGATGGCGATGCCGAGGCGGCCGCTGACTAAGGGAACTGACACATGGCTCAGGGACAAAAGACCATCAAGGTCGAGCAGGTGGGCAGCCCGCAACGGCGCCACTTCGATCAACGGCGGACGTTGATCGGGCTAGGCCTCAACAAGATCGGGCGCACACGCGATCTCCCGGACACGTCGGCAACGCGCGGCATGATTCGCAAGGTGCAGCACCTTGTACGCGTGGTCGGGGATGCGAAATAAAAGGACCTAACAATGAAACTCAACCAGATCGCCGACAAGCCGGGTGCACGCAAGAAGCGCATGCGCATCGGGCGCGGCATCGGCTCCGGGATGGGCAAGACGGGCGGACGCGGCGGCAAGGGACAGACCGCGCGTTCCGGCGTGCGTATCAAGGGCTTCGAGGGTGGCCAGATGCCCCTGCACAGGCGCCTGGCGAAGCGCGGGTTCCGCAATACACCGTTTGCCCTGGTGCTTAATGAGATCAACGTCGGCAGGGTACAGGTCGCCATTGATGCCGGCCTGATCGATGCCAAGGTGCCGGTCGACGCTGCGGCCATGGTGAAAGCAGGTCTGATGCGCCGCGAGAAGGGTGGCGTGAAGCTCCTTGGCGATGGTGAGATCAAAACCAAGGTCGAATTTTCGGTCTGGCGCGCCTCGAAGTCTGCCATCGCGGCAGTGGAGAAGGCCGGCGGCACCGTGAAAGTTCTCGCGCCGGCGAAAGAGCAAGACGAAATTCCGAAAGGCAAAAACAAGCGCAAGGCACTGGAAGCGGCCAAAGGTGGCGACAAGCCGAAAGGTGGAAAGCCCAAGCCGGAAGCGGAAGGCGAACAGAAGCCTGCCGAGTAGCCGGTGCGCAATGACCGCCTGCCGATGCAGGCGGAATCCCGGACTACCGTTTGCCAGGTCCGGGCATATCTAGTGGGTCGCAAAAGCCGGATGCGCTGCTTGCGAGAGAGATAGCAGCGGGAAGGGTTGGGGGCCGAGGGAGCAATCGATGGTTTCGGCAGCGGAACAACTGGCGGCCAATCTCAACTTCTCGGCACTCGCCAAAGCCGAAGAACTCAAAAAGCGAATCTGGTTCACGGTCGGCGCGCTGCTGGTCTATCGGCTAGGCACGTATATCCCGCTGCCTGGTATCGATCCCAACGCCTGGTCGCAGATCTTCAACACGCAGTCCGGCGGCATCCTTGGGATGTTCAACATGTTCTCCGGTGGCGGTATCCATCGGATGGCGATCTTTGCGCTCAATATCATGCCGTACATCTCGGCCTCGATCATCATTCAGCTGATGACGACGGTTTCGCCCACGCTCGAGGCGCTGAAGAAAGAAGGCGAGCAGGGCCGCAAGATCATGAATCAGTACACGCGGTACCTCACCGTGTTGCTGGCGGCGTTCCAGGCTTACGGCATCGGCGTCGGTCTGCAGGGTACGGGCAGCGTTGTTTCCAGTCCCGGCATCTTCTTCCTCATCTCGACCACGATCACGCTCACCGGCGGCACGATGTTCTTGATGTGGTTGGGCGAGCAGATCACCGCTCGCGGCATCGGCAACGGAATTTCGTTGATCATTTTGTCCGGAATCGTTGCCGAGTTGCCGTCGGCGATCGCGGGCACGCTCGAGCTCGGACGCCAGGGCGCCTTGTCGACCGGACTGATTTTCGTGGTCATTGTCATGGTGGTTGCCGTCATCGCCTTCATCGTGTTCATGGAGCGGGCACAGCGGCGCCTTCTGATCCAATATCCAAAGCGTCAGGTCGGAAACCGCATGTTCGAGGGTCAGTCCTCGCACCTACCGCTCAAGCTCAACACCTCGGGCGTCATTCCGCCGATCTTCGCGTCGTCCTTGCTGCTGTTGCCGACCACCGTTGCCAACTTCAACGCAGGGCAGGGTCCCAATTGGCTGACCACAGTGACGACGCTGCTCGGTCACGGACGGCCTCTGTTCCTCATTCTCTACATCGCCCTGATCGTTTTCTTCGCGTTCTTCTACACGGCGGTGGTGTTCAACCCGACCGAGACGGCGGATAACCTGAAAAAGCACGGTGGGTTTATTCCCGGCATCCGCCCAGGCGAACGGACGGCCGAGTACATCGACTATGTGCTCTCGCGCATCACGTGCATCGGCGCGCTTTACCTTGCTATCGTGTGCCTTATTCCGGAAATTCTGATTTCGTACGCGGCGGTGCCGTTCTATTTCGGCGGCACCTCGCTGCTGATCGTCGTCAGCGTAACGATGGATACGGTCGCGCAGATCCAGGGTTATCTGCTGGCGCACCAATATGAAGGCCTGATCAAGCGCTCGAAGCTACGAGGGCGCATGCGATGAGGTTGATTCTGCTCGGCCCGCCGGGGGCGGGGAAGGGCACGCAAGCGCAGCGCCTGATCGCCAAGCACGGGATTGTTCAGCTGTCGACCGGCGACATGCTGCGCGCGGCCGTCGCGGCCGGCACCGCGGTCGGCTTGCGCGCCAAGAGCATCATGGACCGCGGCGAACTGGTTCCCGACGACGTGGTGGTTGCGATCATTGCCGAACGGATCGACCGGCCGGACGCTAAGCGCGGCTTTGTGCTTGACGGGTTCCCGCGCACGGTTCCGCAGTCCGAGGCGCTTGATCGCCTGCTGGCTGAGCGTGGCCTCAGGCTGGATGCGGTGATTGAACTCAGGGTCGATGAGGGCATTCTCCTTCGACGAATCGAAAAGCGGATCGCCGAAATGGCCGCGCGCGGAGAGAAGGCGCGTGCCGACGACAATCCGGACGTTCTGAAGGGACGGCTTGCGGCGTATCGCACCCAGACGGCCCCGCTTGTCGGCTATTACGCCGGCAAAGGCATGCTCAAGAGCGTGGACGGCATGGCGCCGATCGACGAGGTCGCGGCGGCCATCGACCGGCACCTGACGCCCGCTGGCGCGGCCAGGGGCAAGGTGGCCAAACCGCGCCGCCGGAAGCCGGGAACCGCCAAGGCATCCAAGGGTGCCGCCCGCAAGGGCAGCGCCCGCCGGAAAGGGTCGGCCGCCGCTGCCAAGCGCGGCAAGAAAAGGCCTGGGCAACGGAAAAACCGTACCCGGCGGAGGTTGACGAGGGCGTGATGAATCCCTTAATAAGCTGCACATTCAGGAGTTTGACGCGATGCCGGGCCCCAGCAAGACGGGGACGGGCGTCGTGTTACGCTTTGCGCTATCCCCTTCAAGGGACTTGCAAATCCGGCGCGTTCCACGCCGTCGGTCGATATAGGAGAAGCTAAGTGGCTCGTATCGCGGGTGTCAATCTGCCGACCAACAAGCGCGTCGAGATCGCGCTTCAATACATCCATGGCGTCGGGCCCAGGATCGCCCAGGATATCATGGGCAAGGTTAATCTGCCGAAGGAGCGCCGGGTCTCGCAGCTGACCGACGCCGAGGTGCTCCAGATCCGTGAAATCATCGACCGCGACTACATGGTCGAAGGCGACCTGCGGCGCGAGGTGCAGCTCAACATCAAGCGCCTGATGGACCTCGGCTGCTATCGCGGCCTGCGCCACCGCAAGGGCCTGCCCGTTCGCGGCCAGCGCACGCACACGAATGCACGCACCCGCAAGGGCCCGGCCAAGACGATCGCCGGCAAGAAGAAGGCAGC
>JBEVFG010000252.1:0-2823 GCA_040512415.1 Pseudolabrys sp.
TCAGTTCGCCGCCCGAGACAATGACGGCGCGTTTGCTCTCACTCCGCAATTCGCGGGCGAGGCGTGCATGGGCAGCGGCAACATCGCGCGCTTCGCCTTCAACGCGGTCGCCGAGCGAAATGCATTCGTATCCAGCTGCGCGGACCACGTCTTCAGCCGCGCGCATGGCGTCGGCCGGCCGGGCCGCCAGCTTGAACTGGCTGTCGGCAAATGCCGGATCGCGGGGCTTTGGCGATTCATTTTTCTGGTTGGTCAGCGCTTGCGTGATCGCCGCGGGAGCCGCGATCTTGTATTTCGCAATAATGGCCCGCGCGTCGGTCAGCGTCGTCGGATCAGGAACGGTCGGCCCCGAGCCGATCGCGGACGGATCATCGCCCGGCACGTCCGAGATCGCGATGGTCAAAAGCTTGGCCGGATGAGCGTGGCGCGCCAGACGCCCGCCTTTGATGCGCGAGAGATGTTTGCGCACGGTGTTGATTTCACCGATGGCCGCACCCGAACGCAGAAGCGCGCGGGTCACGGTTTGTTTGTCCTCAAATGATATTCCTTCCGCCGGCGCAATCCAGTTCGCCGAAGCGCCGCCAGATATCAGCACCAGGACGAGATCGTCCGCGCCTGCGCCGTCAGCCAAAGCAAGTGCGCGTTCGGCAGCCTCTAGGCCTGCAGCGTCCGGGATCGGATGCCCGGCCTCGATCATTCGAACCTTGCGCAGATGACGCGCATAGCCGTGACGCGCGACGGCCACACCAGTCAGGCGTTCCGCCGCAATTCGCATCCGGTCGAGGTAGTGCGCTTCGGCCGTCTCGGCCATCGACCCCGCGGCTTTGCCGGCGGCGAGCAATATCAACCGGCCCGAAGGCAAAGTCGGGAGGAGGGGCGGAAGGCACGTTGCCGGATGTGCCGCCGATACCGCGATGCGAAACAGCCCTGCGAGAAAAGAGCGCAGGTTATCGTTCGAACTTCCCATCTCTGCCCACTGTCGAAAAAACCTGCTTATATAGGCCGCTCGATCCCGCCGGCCGCAGCGAGCCGGGTAGGGTGAGCGTTGAAAAGACAAGGAATCGATTCCGGTCATTAGATCGAACGATCTGGGGTGCGAAGTCAAACCTAAGCGCCCCGTCCGGTGTTGGTTTCCCTGATGAGATGGTTTGGTACCCAACGATTTGGAGTGTGACGTGCTGAGCTAGCGTACTGCAAACAAAGGATGCTGGTGCAAAGCCGGCGGGCATGCACAAGAGGAGGGAGACTGTGATGTTAAGGAATAAGTTGGCCGCTTTCGGAACATTAGCCGCGGCGGCCGCAATGCTGTGGGTTGCTGGCGCGCCAGCACAGGCACAGGATTCAATTAAAATTGGTTGGGCGATTTCCAAGACCGGGCCCTTTGCGGCGGGCGCCGGTGTTACCACGCTGCCGAACTATCAGGTGTGGGTGAAGGACGTGAACGATGCCGGTGGAATCAACGTCGGCGGCAAGAAGCTCAAGATCGAAGTCATCGAATATGACGACCGCAGTAATTCGGAAGAAATGATCAAGGCGGTCGAGCGGCTCGCTACGCAAGACAAGGTCGATTTCATCCTGCCGCCCTGGAGCACGGGGATGAATCTCGCGGCCGCGCCGATCTTCAACAAGCTCGGCTATCCGCAGCTTGCTGTCACCGCCAATACCAACCAGGCGCTGGAGCTGACGAAGCGCTGGCCTAACCTGACTTTCTGGCTCGGTCTGCCGTCGGAGATCGTCGACGGTATCGTCGAGACCTTCGCCAAGCTTGAGAAGGACGGCAAGATCAACAAGAAGATCGCGATGATCGCGGTCGGCGATCAGTTCGGTATCGAGCTGTCAACTGCGACGCGCGCAGGACTGAAAAAGGCCGGCTTCGATCTGGTCTACGACAAGTCCTATCCGTTTGGCACACAGGATATGCAGCCGGTGCTCAAGGATGCGCAGGCGGCCAATCCCGACGTTCTCCTTGCCTTCAGCTATCCGCCCGACACCTTCGCGATCACCGACACCTCCAAGGTGCTCGGCTTCAATCCCAAGGTCTTCTTCGTCGGCGTGGGCACCGCGTTCCCGATGTACAAGGGCAAGTTCGCTGCGGGCGCGGAGGGGATCATGGGCATCGGCGGCTCCGATGCCTCGCTTCCGGGCATCAAGTGGTACATCCAGCACCACAAGGAAATCATCGGACGCGAGCCCGATCGTTGGGCGAGCCCGATCACCTATGCCAGCTTGCAGGTTCTGCAACAGGCGATCGAGCGTGTCGGCAAAGTCGACCGCGCGGCCGTCATCAAGGAAATCAACACGGGCAGCTTTGACACCATCATCGGCAAGGTCAAATTGGAGAACGGCCTTAATAAAAATATCTGGGCCGTTGGCCAATGGCAGGGCGCGGACTTCTTCGGCGTAGCGCCAATCTCGAAGCAGGGCGCCAAGCCTGTCATCGCCAAGCCGGCGTGGTAATAAACAAACTGGTCATTCCGGGGCGCGCGCGTTAGCGCGCGCGCCCGGAATCCAGGTAATGGATCCGCGCTTGTGACTGGATTCCGGATCGCCATCCAAACCGGCTATCGCCGATTTGGATGGCGTCCGGAATGACGGCGAAAGCACTTCTCATGACTCTCGCGCTCGACATCGTTCTCTCCGTGATGGTGCTTGGAGGGATGTATGCATTCATCGCATTGGGGCTCACCCTCCAATACGGCATAGCGCGCATCATGAACCTGTCGTACGGCGAGTGTCTCGTCGCCGCGGCGTTTGCCGCGCTCTACCTCTACAGCGGCATGGCGGTGAACCCGATCATCGGGCTGCTCGCCGTCGTGCCGGCTT
>JBEVFG010000253.1:0-3427 GCA_040512415.1 Pseudolabrys sp.
GGTGACCGACATTTTCGAGACGATGCAGATCTATCTTGGCTCGCTCTACGCGAACGACTTCAACCGTTTTGGCCGCACCTATTCGGTGCGGGTGCAGGCCGATGCGCAATTCCGGGCGCGTGCGGACGATGTCGGGCAGCTCAAGGTGCGCTCGGCCTCGGGGGATATGGTGCCGCTTGCGGCATTGCTGCGGGTCAAGTCCAGCGCCGGACCCGAGCGCGCGATGCGCTACAACGGCTTCCTCTCCGCCGACGTCAATGGCGGTGCGGCACCGGGCTTTTCGACCGGACAAGCGCAGGCGGCGGTCGCGCAGATCGCAGCCGAGACATTGCCGAAGGGGCTCGACTTCGAATGGACCGAGCTGACCTATCAGGAAATCCTTGCCGGAAATTCGGCGCTCTGGGTTTTCCCGATCGCGATCTTGCTGGTTTTCCTGGTGCTAGCGGCGTTGTACGAGTCGCTTTCGCTACCGCTGTCGATAATCAAGATCGTGCCGAAGGGAATCCATTCCGCCATGACCGGGGTCTGGATCTCGGGCGGCGACAACAACATCTTCACCCAGATCGGCTTGATCGTGCTGGTCGGATTGTCGGCGAAGAACTCGATTCTGATCGTGGAGTTCGCGCGAGAGCTGGAATTTGCCGGTCGCAGTCCGGTTCAGGCGGCTATCGAGGCGTCACGTCTGCGCCTGCGGCCGATCCTGATGACGTCCTTCGCCTTCATCATGGGAGTGCTGCCGCTGGTGCTGTCGACCGGCGCCGGCGCCGAGATGCGGCAGGCGATGGGTGTCGCGGTCTTTTCCGGCATGATCGGCGTCACCGCATTCGGCCTGGCACTGACACCGGTCTTTTACGTGCTGCTTCGCGCGCTGACCGGCAACCGGCCGCTTACGCAGCATGGTGGGACGGTGCAGCAGGCCCCGGCTGTGGAAGCTGTTGCTCCTTAAGTCGAGGCATTCGCAGCTGCCGATGCCGACGTCTAACAATGCGGAGTAGAGCGCCTATATACGTCGATGATCGAAACATATGACGAGAGAAAAGCGCGTCTGGCCTTGTTTGCGCTCGACGCCATAGAGGCAAGATCCGACTATCAAAGTGACGTCGCTGCGGTGAAGGACCGCACCGTGAAGTTAAGGCGGGAACGGCTGGAGCGGGAAGCCGTCATCCAGATGCCGACACCGAAGAAGGCTCGGGCACGTCGAGTCCCAGTCGTTGCAGCACGACCGGCAAGTTCTTCTGCGAAAAGATCGACGAAATTAAAGGCTGGCGCTAGCTGAGACCGAAAAGAGACGCGGTGTCAGCTGCTGCTAAGCCGGACTACGTTCTCGACTGGCTAGTTTGTCGTGCAGACTTTCAAACTCAGAAGGCCAGCTTCGGCTTCAGCCTGGGTTCTGTAGGATTCGCTGCTGACCAAGGTAACGTAAGTCGACGGCGACGGCCTCTTGTCCACGATCGTGCACCGTTTTGTTCTGGTATCTTGCACGACATGGAATTCCGCAGACTGCGCGGAAGCCAGGGAAGAAACCGCGAAAGTCGCGGCTGCCAAGCAAAGTATCTTCATCCCGCTCTGCATCTTCCTGCCTGTGTTGGTGTGCCAATGATGGGTCGCGCTGCTTCTTTCAATCGCAACATGTCGGTGGTCGATCGGTACCGTGCAGGGACGTTCACGTCGTCGCTCTCGTCCTGGGGCGTTTGCGGGCTACCCAGCGTTGTGGCGCAGTGGTCTCGCGAAGCTTTTGTACGCTGGGCAACGTCAAACCCAATTCCTTGGCGTGCGCCTTGATGCTGCTCGCGGAACGTTGGAAGCGAATGGCGAGGCGCTGTACGCTGGTTGCGCTTGCGAGTGCAGCTCGCAGCTGTTCATCTTGCTCCGGCGTCCAAACTTTCTTGCGTCCGGTCATTGAGGACGGCTCGCTTTCAGAATTTCAATATGCCGACGTCATCGCCGTCGCACGATGAGCATTTATAGGCGCGATCCTCGTCGCCGGTGTTCAGCGGTTCGACATATTCAAGGCGCATCTCCGCACCGCAACGCCTGCACTTGGGATGCACTTCCGACATCGATACCATACCGTTGTGTAATTCCACGTCTTCCCCGCTATCGCTGGCGGGAGCATCGCTGCTCTCAGTCACCGGACATGCCAGGGCAAACGCCAAACGTGGTGATGGGCTTATATAGGCACTTGCGGGCCTGTTAATAAGGCCCGGCAGCGAAGTTCTGGTAACGGGCGCCTGAGGATGAATCGCGAAATCAACCATCCTGGTCAAATTCGCTTTGAACCAGGCCAATCTGCGAAGAGGTTGGCAAACCCGCTTCATTGCCAAGATGCTGGATTTTGTGAGCGGCAGCCGCTCGCGCGTAGCGAAAATGCGTCTCCCATTTCAGCGAGGGATCGGAAAGGTAGGAAAATACGTACGCGCCATGAAATACGTCGCCGGCGCCGCTGGTATCGACTACTCGATTGGCCGGCACCGGGAGAGCAGGCAGCACACGAACCGCGCCGGTCTCGTCGTACCAAATGAGGCCTCGTTCGCCCATCGTCACGCCGCCAATCCGACATCCCCGGCTCTTCAGATAGTCGAGCATGGCCTCCGGTCCCAAGCCCATCTGTTCGCACAGGCGCTCGGCGACCATCGCCACGTCGATGTACTGCAGGAGTTCGTCGGTATTGGAGCGCAATCCTCCGCCGTCGAGGGATGTCAGAATCCCTGCCTCGCGGCACAACTTTGCGTAATGCAGGGCGGCATCCGCCTGATGGCCGTCGATATGGAGGGCGCGACAACCCGACAGATGAAGAACCGGGAATGGGTGGAGATAATCGTCATCGCGTCCGCGGACGATCGCCCGCTTTCCGTTATTGGGCATGATGAGCGACAACGACGATGTCTTGACCTTCCTTGCATGGGTCGAGATCCCATACTTGGCCGCCATGTCGAGAAACATCCGACCGAGCCAATCGTCGGCGAGCGTCGTGAGAATATCCGGCGCAATTCCCAACTTGGCGCAACAGAACGCAGCGGTTACCGCATTGCCTCCGAATGACACCGCATAAGCGGAAGCCACAAGCTTTTCATCGCCGGTCGGCATTCGGTCTGCCAGAAAAGTGACATCGATATAGGTGTGTCCAATGAAGAGCGCCTGCATGATCTTACTTGGGGGATGTTGCTGGGGACGGCAAGTTTGTCAGTTCTAGGGACAAGGTATTAAGCCCGCTAGCGCCCAATTGTTTCCATCAATGCGGCGATCGAAATCGTGGCGAAATTGGAATACGTATCGGATATCGCGTATGGCAGGATGATCTGGTCGCGATGGCGCATGGCGCCACACGTATAGACGACGTTGGGAACATAGCCTTCCCGCTCCGTAGGCTCGGGCCGAAGGAGAGGCTCGTGCGACCGCGCCAGCACCTTCGATGGGTCTTTTTTAT
>JBEVFG010000254.1:0-4594 GCA_040512415.1 Pseudolabrys sp.
TCGGCTTTGTCGGCTCGACCGGCCTCTCGACCGGCTCGCACCTGCACTACGAGATTTTGGTCAACGGCCGCTTCGTCGATCCGATGCGCATCAAGCTGCCGCGCGGCCGTGTCCTCGAAGGCCCGATGCTCGCGGGCTTCGAAAAAGAACGCGAGCGGCTCGATAGCATCATTGCCCGCAAGCCGGCACGCGTTGCCTCAAGTGGGGCGGCGGTACGCTAGCGCGCGTTACGCTGCCTGAGCGAGCTTGCCGTTGAATGTCAGCCCTAGCTTGTCGCCGGAGACATTGACCTTCTCGCCGTCCTTGATCTTTCCGGCAAGGATCATCTCGGCAAGCGGATCCTGCACCGATTTCTGGATCACGCGCTTGAGCGGACGCGCTCCATAGGCAGGGTCCCAGCCTTTTTCGGCCAACCAGTCCCGTGCCCTCGCATCGAGCTTGATCGTGATCTTGCGGTCATCGAGCAGCTTCTGCAGCCGTGAGATCTGAATATCGACGATGCGGCCCATCTCCGCCTTCTTCAGCCGATGGAACAGGATGATTTCATCCACCCGGTTGAGGAATTCAGGCCGGAATGCTGCACGCACCACCGCCATCACCTGATCCTTGACCGCATCGCTGTCCTGGCCTTCCGGCTGGTTGACCAGGAAATCCGAGCCGAGGTTTGACGTCATCACGATCAATGTGTTGCGGAAGTCGACCGTGTGGCCCTGCCCGTCGGTCAGCCGCCCGTCGTCGAGCACCTGCAAAAGGACGTTGAACACGTCAGGATGCGCCTTTTCGATTTCGTCGAACAGGACGACCTGATATGGCCTGCGCCGCACCGCTTCCGTCAGCGCGCCCCCCTCTTCGTAGCCGACATAGCCCGGAGGCGCGCCGATCAAGCGCGCAACCGCGTGCTTTTCCATGTACTCCGACATGTCGATGCGGATCAGCGCGTTCTCGTCGTCGAACAGGTATTCGGCGAGCGCCTTGGTCAGCTCGGTTTTGCCGACGCCCGTGGGCCCGAGGAAAATGAACGAGCCGATCGGCCGGTGTGGATCCTGCAATCCGGCGCGTGCGCGCCGGACCGCAGTCGAGACCGCACGCACGGCTTCCTGCTGGCCAATGACGCGCTTGGCAAGCTCGTCTTCCATGCGCAGCAGCTTTTCCTTCTCACCCTCGAGCATCCTGTCGACCGGCACGCCGGTCCAGCGCGAGACCACTTGCGCAACGTGATCCGCGGTGACCGTCTCCTCGACCATGGCGCCCTTGGCTTCGGCCGTCTCGATCGCCTTGAGCTTTTTCTCCAGCTCCGGAATCCGGCCGTAAGCCAGTTCTCCGGCGCGCTGGAATTCGCCCTTGCGCTGCGCGTTAGCGAGTTCGGCGCGCAACTGATCGAGCTCGGTCTTGAGCTTTTGCGCGTCGGAAAGCTTTTCCTTTTCCGCCTTCCAACGACTGGTCAAATCGGCGGAGCGCTTCTCGAGCTCCTTTAGCTCGGCTTCGAGCCGCTTCAGGCGGTCTTTCGAGCCCGGATCGGACTCTTTCTTCAGCGCCTCCTGCTCGATCTTCAACCGCACGATTTCGCGGTCGATCGAATCCAGCTCCTCCGGCTTTGAATCGACCTGCATCTTCAGCCGCGCGGCCGCCTCGTCGATCAGGTCGATCGCCTTGTCGGGCAGGAAACGGTCGGTGATGTAACGATGCGACAGCGTCGCGGCACTGACGATTGCTGAATCGGCAATGCGCACGCCGTGATGCTGCTCGTATTTGTCCTTCAGCCCGCGCAGAATGGAAATCGTGTCTTCGACGCTCGGCTCGGACACGTAAACCGGCTGGAAGCGCCGGGCGAGCGCTGCATCCTTCTCGACATGCTTTTTGTATTCGTCGAGCGTAGTGGCGCCGATACAGTGCAATTCGCCGCGCGCGAGTGCCGGCTTGAGCAGATTGGACGCATCCATCGCGCCGTCAGCTTTGCCGGCGCCGACCAGCGTGTGCATTTCATCGATGAAGAGAATGATGCCGCCGTCGGACGACGTGACTTCCTGCAGCACGGCCTTCAATCGCTCTTCGAATTCGCCGCGGTATTTTGCGCCGGCGATCATTGCGCCAAGATCGAGTGCAAGCAGCCGCTTGTCCTGAAGGCTCTCGGGCACGTCACCGTTGACGATACGCAGCGCCAGCCCCTCGACGATCGCGGTCTTGCCGACGCCGGGCTCACCGATGAGAACCGGGTTGTTCTTGGTCCGGCGAGAGAGAACCTGAATCGTGCGGCGGATCTCTTCGTCGCGACCGATCACCGGATCGAGCTTGCCTTCGCGAGCCGCCTGCGTGAGATCGCGCGCATATTTCTTCAACGCATCGTAGGCGTTTTCGGCCGATGCGGAGTCGGCGGTGCGCCCTTTGCGCAGCGCATTGATTGCAGCATTCAATTTTTGCGGCGTCACGCCGGCCTTGGCCAGAATCTTCCCCGCCTCGCTATCCTTTTCCAAGGCGAGGGCGAGCAGCAGCCGCTCGACGGTGACAAAACTGTCGCCGGCCTTCTCGCCGGCTTTCTCGGCGGCGTCGAAGACGCGCGCCAGAGGCGGATCGAGATAGACCTGGCCCGCGCCGCCGCCGCTGACTTTCGGCCGCCTGGCGAGCGTGGCATCCGCCGCCTGCAACGCCTGGCGCGATTGTCCGCCGGAGCGATCGATCAACCCCGCGGCCAGGCCTTCCGGATCGTCGAGCAAAACCTTCAGCAGATGTTCAGGGGCAAATTGCTGGTGGCCTTCGCGCAAGGCCAAAGCTTGCGCAGACTGAATGAAACCGCGGGCGCGGTCCGTGTATTTTTCGAAATTCATGCCTCACTCCCTCGGCCCGTTATGGCGCCGGAAACGGGCAGGCCCCTTTTAGGCAGCCTACCGCGTCCATTTATGTGGGTGCACTTTTCGCGGTTTGAAGGGGCGAATGGCTTGATATAGGTCAGCGTTAAGAGATCCGGACCTTCATATTGTGGCGGGAAATCAATGGAATCTGAAGCCGCAACAGTCAGGGCTATCTACCGGTATCCTGTCAAAGGGCTGTCCCCGCAGGCCCTGGAACGGGCCCGGCTGACGGCGGGGCAGACCATTCCGGCCGACCGCCTCTATGCCATCGAGAATGGCCCCATCGGCTTCGACCAGGCCGCGCCCACCTATTTCCCGAAACAGCGCTTCCTCATGCTGATGCGCAACGAGCGCCTGGCGGCGCTACGAACGGAGTTCGATGAGGCGACCCATACGCTGACGATCCACTGGCAGGGCGCCGAAGCCGCGCGTGGTGACCTGCGAGCGCTGCAAGGCCGCAAAGCCATCGAGGATTTCTTCGCCCGCTACTGTGCCGACGAACTGCGAGGACCGCCCAAGGTCCTGCACGGCGAAGCACACAGTTTCTCGGACGTCGCCAAGAAGGTCGTATCGATCATCAATCTCGCCTCGGTGTCAGCGGTCGAAGGTGCCATCGGGCTGCCGGTCAATCCGCTGCGCTTTCGCGCCAACCTTTATGTGGCCGGCTGGCCGGCCTGGCGCGAATTCGATTTCCTCGATCAAACGGTCGCTATTGGAAAGACCGCCCGGGTGAAGATCATCAAGCGAATACAACGCTGCGCCGCCACCGACGTTGACCCGGAGACCGGAATCCGCGACCTGACAATTCCGCGCACGCTCCTCGACAACTTCGATCACACAGATTGCGGCGTCTATGCCGAAGTGATCGCGCCCGGCGAGATCGTACCCGGCGATGCGATAGCGCCCGCACCCCAATGAAAAACCGCGCCCCGTTTCAAACGGGGCGCGGTTCACAAGGCTGCTGTGATCGAGACGAGATCAGCCGCCAGGCAACACGTAAGCGCTGATCCGGCCCACCGGGTACACGGACTCGGCGACCGTGTGATTGTGGTTGCCGGAGACGACGATCGGATTGCCGTTCGGATCAACGCCGCTGACAACGCCGACGTGACCGCCGCCGCGCCGGCCCATGACCGCGATTGCGCCCACCTGCGGTCCGCTCACGCGCGTGCCGTAACTGGCGTAGGCTTTTGCCAAATTGCCGCCACCGCGATGGCCCGTGCGCTTGAGCACCATATCCATGAACGCACCGCACCACAGGCTTCCACGGCCGGTGGGATTGGTGCCGTTATATTTGCGAGCTTCGGTCACCAGCGCGTCGCTGGTCATGCCGCCGAAAGCCGAATTCGCATGCGACTGCGCACGTGCGCGTGCGGCTGCGATATCCCGGCGGCCATGATGACGGCTACGGCCGAGCGTCTCGCCCGCCGTTGCAGCCGTCCGGGTTGCCGCCGGCGCCTGATTTGCGTTGAACGAAAAACGCAGGTCCCGATCGGCCCCTAACTGCTGGGGCTGAACCGCTGTCTGGGTTGCCGTCTCTGTACGGTGCCGATGGTAATGGACGGGTCTTGCGACGGCCGCCGTTGCAAGCACTGCAGCCGCCACCGAACGCAGTAATACCGTCGCCCGTCGGGGAACCCGGACTCAGTCCCGCCGGCTAAGCAGAAAGACCGCTTGTTCGCCGAACAGGTTCCAGAACCACCACGGCGCGTTGAGCCGCAACGGCGACCCCCAGGCATTGAGCGCCA
>JBEVFG010000255.1:0-3501 GCA_040512415.1 Pseudolabrys sp.
TGATGTCCTCCTTTGGATGATGACAGGAGTCAGGATATTTTTTAAAGAATTCAATAATTGCCCCAAAGACGTCGTAGTCCGGACGTTCGCCTCGATCGAAGACTCTTAGCTCCTGCTCCATTACGCGGAGCAATTTTTCGAGATTTCGATGTTCCTGGTGCAGGATCTCGATGATTTCGATCATCACATCCCTCCCGCGGGCCTCACTCGGAAAGATAAACACACCTGAGCTGTGCGCATTGACTTGGATCAAATGCATTGGCGCCGCGTGACGTCCCATAGCGGGCATTCTGCTTCCGCCTCTGCGCCAGCTATGATGCGTCGGCCTCAGATGGAGAGAGGCGCCTAGTGCCGGTAAAAGATTGGGTACTGTTTCAAACCAGGTTCGGCGAACGAGTTGAAGCGACCTCACGCCGCGAGCCTAGGTGAGGAACTATTTTTCAAGCCACTTGAGATAGCTGATCAAATCCCCGACTTGACCGGGATCCAGTCGGAATTCGGGCATATTCGGATGGCCGGTGACAATACCTTCACCGAGCGCCTCTTCAAGTGATTCCACCGGATAGCGATTGTGAAGTACTCGAAACGGCGGTGCCAGCGTGAGCGGACTTGCGGTGACCTTGTCGACCGAGTGACAGCGCGCGCAATTTGCAGTTGCCAAGGTCAAGCCCCTTTGTTGCCGGGGATCCATTTGCGCGTAAGCGCTCGCGAGAAAAATCAGATTGAAAATTGCGAGCGCTGCCACCTGGCAGGCGACGTGGATTTTTTTGAGAGGTTCGGTGCACACGTGTCGGGCCCAATCGCAAGATGAGTATCAATTTAAGATTCTGTGCATCAGCGGACATTGATCTCTGTCAATACCGGCGGCTTTGTTTGCGTCATATTAGACTGGATATTTATGGAGAACATGACCGCTACCTTGAAACGTATTGCGCTGACTTTGGCCCGATCGAAGGACTTTCCGAATGGGTCAAGTCAGATCGGTTATGACTTCATTGCTCCGCTCGATAGCAATGGCCATATCGACTTGCCGGCGTCGAAGAAGCACCGCGCCGCATGCAGCGTCCGGCATTTTTCTCCCGCAGAGGACGACAAGACCGGATTGCTGGTGCACAAGGCGGGCAGCACCGAGCATGGGCGGTGGGTGTTTGATTACAATGTCGCGCGTGACGACGACGACGAGGCTGGCTTTTTGTTCGGACACCATGCCTTTGTGCCGGGAGAATATGTTTCAATTCGCGATGCCAAAGGCACCATGCACACTTTCATGGTCAAATCCGTGATCTCGGTTAGCCCCTAAGACAAGACAGCTTGAGTGTGGGGACTATTCCCCACGCGAAAGGAACGGTATCGGATGGTGCCGAAACCGTTCCTTGGCGACGTATCTCCATGCGATTAGCCGTCAAGCAGACCAAGGGCTCGCCGATTGCACAGTACGATATGCCGCGCACTCGTGAGTTTGATGGATGCTGAATTCTCAAGCTCGCTCAGCGTGCGCGACACCGTTTCGATCGTAATTCCGAGATAATCGGCGATATCCTGTCGCGACATTGGAAGTTCGACATCATTGCCGCTCGGACAGCGCTTGGCCATTTCCAGTAAAAAGCTGCCCACCCGCTCTTTCGCAGACTTGATCAGCAGCAAAATGTGGTCTTGAACGCGCCGCAGCTCCTGGCCAGTCACCGACCACAGTTGGCGAGCTACCTCGCTCTCGCGCTCTGCCAATGCCAGTAGAGCACTTCGCTTGACGACGAGAATATTCGCGTCGCTGATCGCTTCAGCCGAAAACGAATGTTCATCGCCCGCTTCGAGCCCAAAGATGTCACCGGGCAAATAGAAGGCGCCGATTTGCCTGCGTCCATCGCCAAGAACCTTATAGGTCCGGACCGTACCGCTGATAACCCGGTACACGTAGTCCGCCGGCTCGTTCTCGCCGTAGATTTCGGCATTGCGGCCGTACGGCATTGTGGCGCCCATCAAGCTGATCGAATCAAAAAACGAACCGCTGGATATGTGCGCTCGGGGTGAGGCAGTATTTGCGGCTCGGCTGAAACCAGTGCGAATTGCGGTGTGCGTCAACATGGCTGGCCCCTTCGATGAATCTACTGGCCGGTTGGTACGGCGTACGCGGGCCGGGGAAAATTCAGATATGATCCATAAGGGTTATTACGGAGGCCGAAACCGCCGGGTATCGTTGAATTTCCTCATGTTTTCAGTTTGAGAGGCATCTCCGCGGCGGGAGAAACAATGGCTGATACGACCCGGCTGTCCGAAAACGCCCTACGGCAGTTACCCTGGCTCTGGCAGATTCTCGGCAAGTCCTGGCGGCCTTATGCGCTGGCCTTATCTTTGGTTGGCGCCACCATCGTCGCTTTGGTGCTTCTCGGCCCGCACTTTCATGAACCGTACCTCCTTTTGATTCCTTCGATACTCATCACTGGAATCGTGGGGGGATGGGGCGCCGGATTGATCGCGACAGGGTTGGGCCTGGCGCTCCATCTTTATTTCACGGCGGAGTATGCGACCGTCATCGATCCGAAGTCCGCAGATTTTGCGGTCGACCTTGTGCGCGCGATCACATTCACATCCGTAGGAATTGCAATGGCCTGGTTCGGCGAGCGGCTTCGGGAAGGCTGGCTGCACGCGGTGCAAAGCGATCGCGACAGTGCGGCCCGGGCGGCCCATCTCACCTCGATCCTCGACACTATTCCGGACGCAATGATCGTGATCGACGAACGCGGCATCATGCAGTCGTTCAGCACGGCGGCTCAACGGCTGTTCGGCTATGAGCCGGCGGAAGTGATTGGCAAGAACATAAAAATGATGATGCCGTCGCCCTATCGCGAGAATCACGATAGCTATATCGCCCGGTATTTGAGCACGGGAGAGCGGCGCATCATTGGCATCGGCCGCGTTGTCGTCGGCGAGCGCAAAGATGGATCGACATTTCCGATGGAGCTCGCTGTCGGAGAAATGAAATCGGGCGATCAGCGTTATTTCACCGGATTTATTCGCGATCTCACAGAGCGCCAAAAGACCGAAGCTCGGCTGCAGGAACTGCAATCCGAACTCGTGCATATTTCGCGCCTGACAGCGATGGGCGAAATGGCGTCAGCGCTGGCACACGAACTCAACCAGCCCTTGTCGGCGATTACCAACTACATGAAAGGATCGCGGCGGTTGCTCGAACAGACGACTGATGAACGCGCAGGAGTGGTTCGAGAGGCCATGGATAGTGCGGCCGAACAGGCGCTACGTGCGGGTCAGATCATTCGGCGACTGCGCGATTTCGTCGCGAGAGGCGAAAGCGAACGGCGCGTCGAAAGCATGGCGAAGCTTGTGGAAGAGGCAAGTGCCCTGGCGCTTGTCGGTGCAAGAGATCAAGGCATTCATGTGCGATATCAGTTGAGTCGCTCGCACGATCTTGTCCTCACTGACAGAGTTCAAATTCAGCAAGTACTTCTGAATTTGATCCGAAATGCTGTCGAAGCTATGCAGGAC
>JBEVFG010000256.1:0-6007 GCA_040512415.1 Pseudolabrys sp.
GCTGGTCTTAGGCCTGCCCATCATCTTCGGTCCCATTCACATCGCCTTCCTCGAAATGGTCATTGATCCGGTGTGCTCACTGGTCTTCGAGGCCGAGACGGACGAAGAGGACATCATGCGCCGCAAGCCCCGCGCGCCCGATGAGCCTCTATTCTCATGGCCGCTGATCGGCTGGAGCATATTGCAGGGCGGGCTCGCGTTCGGGCTAGTCGGCGCGATTTTTGTGATCGCCCTACACCGCGGCATGGCCGAAGATGAGGTGCGGGCCCTCACGTTCTTCTCGCTGGTGCTTTCGATCGTCAGTCTTATTCTGGTCAACCGCTCGTTCAGCGCGTCACTGGTGGCAGCGTTTCGCCGTCCCAACCCGGCGCTCGCGTGGATTCTTTTAACGGTCACAGTGATTTTGAGCTTGAGTCTTCTTTGGCCCGCCGCGAGCGCGCTGTTCCGGTTCGGCCCGCTGCATGCGGACGATCTAGCATTGACACTCGCCGCCGGCGTCGTCGTGTTGATCGTCCTTGAAACGCTCAAGCATCTATGGCGTACACGTCTGGGCTTGTGAATCCAGTCAAGCGTAGTTTGACGTAGATCAAGCCATCGATGCCCGCCCTCGTTATCTTGAAGATCATTGTGGGAGGCGAGCATGAACAGATTTCCGGCTCTCAGATTCGCTGTCGCGGCGGGAATTTTCCTATCACTTCACGCCGTAGTCGTGACTCTTGGTGCTATGGCCGGTATCCCGGGGATGCGTCCATTTGCAGAGTTACTCACGCAATTTTACGGACCGTACGGATATTCAATTTCGGGAGCGGGAATTATCGCTGGCGCCCTTTTGGGATTTTCCGAAGGGTTCGTGCATTTGGGCATCTTCGGCCTGATCTACAAATGGCTACCGATATCGCGGTAACTTAACTCGGTCCCCTTAATTGGGGCGCGTTGCCATGTCCGCTTTGGGTCATTAGCGGCGGTCGATGTCCGCTTTTGGGGTTAAATCCATATCTGCTATAGTCGAAACCTATGGGTTTGGGAGGACCCTGTTCATGAAAGCATTCATCATGGCTTGTGCGGCGGCCATCGTCATCGCGGTTGTTGGGGGCGTAGCGCTCAACAGCGTGCCGGATTCGGCCGAGAAAGCCTTCACCAGCTCGACCGGCGTCCGCCTGGGCGCATAGGCCCGGTTTCACCGATCAACTTGAGCGCCGCCTAAAGGCGGGGCGCGCAGAGCGTGCGTCTGTGCGCTATTTTATCCATGGGCAACTACCATCACTCAGTTAGTGTGGGTTCTTTCGCGGCTAATTGTCCTTGGCTCCTTGTCGGATCCAGGTGCGGATCGTGCTCCGGTCGCAGCTTGATAATTGCTTCTTTCCGTGCGGCATCCGCAAGGCGGGTGATGCGCGCCAATCCAACAACAACATTAAGTTGCTGCTTTCCGGTTCGCGAGGGATAACCATGCGACCGAATTTCGTGCCCTTCATCACCCCGGCGTAGCTCGTTAAATCCAACCCGCTCTTTTCGTAGCCTGCGCCGCCCGATTCGTGGCACGAGGCACAGCGCCATTTCAAAAGCGGAAGAATGTCCTCCTTGAAACTAACTGCTTCCTCCGCTGCGCATGCATTTGGAGCGTTCACGATTCCAACGCTGGTAACCATCCCGATACCGAGCGCAACAACACTCATGAACAGCAGAGGTTGTCTTCTCATGTAGCTCTCCTATTTCTTCCGATGCCCAGCATTAAAAACCAGGCGATCTTTCATGGCTTTGATTTGAATCAAACGGCGGGCGCATTCTCGAAAGTGTCCGGCGAGGTCAGCCGTCCAACCCAAGCGATTTGGCAAAGTCATCGAGGCGGCGCCGCTTTTCCACGTCGGCACCGATAGCCTGCCGCGCGTCGGCGGCGGCGCTTACAGCTTTGTCGCGCTCGCCCAAGACTACATACGAGCGCAGGAGCTGCAGCCAGCCATCTAAATCGGAGCCATCCTTTTTCAGACGGTCCGCAAGACGCGCCACCATACCGCGGATCATTTCGCTGTTCTGCTGGTCGGCTTGGGCAGGCGCACGCGATTCGGCGGGAGGAGACGCAGGCGTAGCCGATGCCACGTCTGCCGTTTCATCGATCTTGAACCGTTGCAGCGCTTCATTGAACAGTTGCAGGTTGGGCCCATCATCGGCGAGTGCGGCCCGGGCATCTTTGATGGCTGTGGCAGCTTTCTCCCTTTCCCCAAGGGAGAGATAGGAACGCGTCAGCATGATCCAGCCTTCCGGGTCGGATGACGATTTTTTCATGCGTTCCGCCAGCCGGGCCACCATGCTCTGGATCGCGTCGCCTTCATGTTGCGGCGGCGAAGCGACCGGGCTGGCTGGTTGAGGAGGGCTGTTTGCGACGGCGACAGCACTGCCTTCAAGCTGTTTGAGCCCTGCGTCGAGTAGTTTTCGCTTGTCGGGGTCGTTCGCGAGCGCCCTCTGCGCATCGCTGATTGCCGTTTGAGCTTTGTCCTGCTCTCCAAGCACTTTGTAGGAACGCACCAGTTTCAACCACCCGTCGACATCGGAACCGTCCTGCTTCAAACGGGCCGCCAATCCGTCGACCATCCCGCGGATCATGACAGCTTGCTGGTCTGGCTTCGCCGCCGCCGCACTCTGTGTGCCGGGAGCAGCAGATGTGGGCGCGCCAGGACTGGCCTCAACACGGGCAAGTGCAGCGCGCACGTCGTTTACCCAGTGTGCTTCCGCCGGCGCCTCAGCAATAAGATCGCGCCAGATTTTGGCAGCCTCTTCGCGCTTTCCATCCTGCTCGGCAGCCCTGCCCAGATAGTACCGTGCGCTCACGATAGTATTGTCGAGTGTCACTGCGCGTACAAACGCCGCCTTTGCTTCAATAGTCACGACTCCATTTGCCTCTGCCATCAATGCTTCACCGAGATTAGCCTCGCGATCGGCGCTCTCTCCAAGTAAGGCCAATGCGTTTCTCCAGGCGTTCACCGAATCCGAGTAGCGCCCGAGCTGCATATAGACCGGCGCCAGAATTTCCCAACCGCGACCATCCTTGGGATTGCCCTGAAGGTGAACTTCGACCCTGGCAACCAGGTTTTCAATCTGTGTTTGCTTTTCGGACTGCAAGGCGTCCCCGGCGGGCGGGCTGGCAAGCTCGGGTGACCCTAATCGAACATAAAGCGCGCCGGCCCCGGCCGGCAGCAGCAGAAGTGCGGCGGCGACGATGAAGCGTCGGAAGCGTGCCGCTGAGGTAGGATCGGAAGCCACCGTTGCGGATTCGGCGGCATCGGCAGCCGCGAGCAGGCGTCTAGAGATTTCAACGCGAGCGGCTTCCGCTTCGCTCTTGCCGATCAAGCCTGCCGCTCTATCGCGATCAAGTTCGCCGAGCTGATCGCGATAAACAGCAATGTCGTTACCTGAGAATTCTTCGGCTCGGCGACGGACAAGCGGAAGGAGCACGGCGGCAATGGCCGCTGCCGTCATTAGCCCGAAAATCGTCCAGAGGATCATTGGACCGTTCGACAGAGGTCGGTACCAGGCGCCGGCCGCCTACTTCGCGCAGCGCCGCGCCGATTGCACGTTGGGTGTACTCGCCACTGAATGGCTAGACCTACTATAGCTTGTTGCCTTTCGCCTTGAATTTTTCGCCAAACGCCTTGAGTTTGCCGCTGCCTGCGGGGTTTGCGTGGCATTGGCCGCAGGGCAATTTGGTCTGGGCCGAGAATTCTGGCTTCGCATTCGCCGGCGCAGCGCCGAAAACAGCGACTGCTCCCACTATGAAGACTGCACCAGTGATGCCAACCGCCAGGGAAACGCCCGCCTTACGAGTTGGTAGTCCGCGACTTCGTGAAATCATAAAGACCCCCGCTTTGTCCCGATAAAGCTTAGCTTCGCCGCGTAATTGCACAAGCCGAAGATTGCACGGAACGGGTGTGGTAGATACTTACCCCGGCGTGTGTAACTATCTACCCCGACAACTGAAACGACACACCGCAAAAATTTTTGCGTGTTTTCCCATTCGGCCCTTGCTCTCGGAGATTTTTAAACAAGAATTAATAGACGGCGGGGGGGCGTTAGATGTCTGGTACTGTCACGAACGGGCCTCTGCTCTCGTGCGGATATCGACAGGTCTTCGCATTTGATCGCTTTCGCTTTGAATTCCGTCATCTAATGACGGAGTTAGCTGCGGTTGTTACTTTTCTTTTACTTGCGATGATCTTCTTCGCCGCGACGACAAATGCTGTCGAGGCGGCTGGTCGTGATGACAGTCTTTCGGCATTACGTGACTACGTTCAATTGATCGAGACGGGTGCCAAATCGGCCCGCAGCACCGACCAGGATTCAAGAAACGTTGACCAAAACCAAACAGAGGATGCTGCGTACGCGGCGTTGCGCACTTTTGCGGATCGGATTGGCGTAGACGAGCCGGCGCCCACCGCGGACCTGCCGAAATTGGCTGAGGCCGACAACCTGCTCGACTTCTTACGCGGACTGAATTCTCCGGCACAACCTTCTGCGGCACCAAAGGGGCCGGCCACGCGCGGTGGTCCGGTCGCTGGAGGAACGACACCGAGCACTCCCGTCGCGGCGACATATGTCGGCGCGAAGGTTTGCTCGACCTGCCATGCGAATCAGGTCGAGTCGTTCGACCGCACGCTCATGGGAAAGATCGGCAAGACGCAGAAGGGCAAGTTCGATTGTGAGAATTGTCATGGCCCCGGCTCGGCGCACGTGAAGGCGGGAGGCGGGCGCGGTGTGGGCGGCATCATCTCGTTCCGCCCGGACGATCTGTCGCGCACTGCGGAAGAAAACAACAGCATTTGCCTCGGCTGCCACGAGAAAGGGCAGCGGACAAACTGGCACGGCAGTACGCACGATGAGCGCGGCCTCATGTGCAGCAATTGTCACACCGTTATGAAAAACGTGTCACGCAAGGCTCAATTAAAGACGGCATTTCAGCCCGACACGTGCTTCCAGTGTCACAAGAACAAGCGCGCCGAGATGTGGCGCTCGTCGCACATTCCGGTGCGCGAGGGCAAGGTTACGTGCAGCGACTGCCATAACCCGCACGGCAGCTATTCGGAAAACCTTTTGAAGACGGCAACCGTTAACGAGGGTTGCTGGCAGTGTCATGCAGAAAAACGCGGGCCCTACCTATGGGAGCACCCGCCGGTGACCGAAAGCTGCCTGAACTGTCATGATCCGCACGGCTCCCAGAATGATTTCCTGTTGAAGATTTCGCGACCGCGCCTGTGTCAACAGTGCCATTCCGGCGGGCAGCACAACAGCAATCCACGAAATCCGCAGGTTACTCTCTATGCGCAAGGCCGCGAGTGCCAGAATTGTCACTCGGCCCACCACGGATCGAACAATCCCGCTGGCGCGCGGTTCATGCGTTAAAGGAGGACATTCAAGGTCTGTGATCGCGTGAAAGGAAACGTGACGAACGCGAATGGGGCTCAGGCACGAGCAGTCGTTTAAGGGGCGAAACGATGAAGATCCGGAACGACATTTTAAATTCCGGCAAAGCGGCACTGCTAGGCGGCACACTCTTAGTAGCAACGCTTCCGACGACGCTGGTTTTTGCGCAGGATGCTAACACGTCAGGCCACTCCGCTATGGCTGCTGACGTCGTAATGCCAACCAAGGCGCCGAGCGTCAACGCCGCTGACTGGTATTGGAACGGTATATTCGAGGCGGGTGGAAATATTTTTATTGAGAAGCCGCCCAGCGGCTTTGGCAGGATTCCAACGGAGCCATTCTGGCTCACGCCGAAAACGACAAATAGCAACGCCAAAATGGACGAATACGGGAAAGTCCCGCGCGGGCCATTCCTTGACGTACTTGGGCTAAAAGCAGGCACCAACGACGGCCGGTTTGCCATAGACTTCTGGGCCGATAATGTCGGCTATAACAATCAGCACTATGACCTCAGCGTGTATGAGCCGGGCCGGCAGTACTTCAACATCGGCTGGAACCAAATACCGCATCTTTTAAGCACCAGCGCGAAGACCGTATT
>JBEVFG010000257.1:0-6126 GCA_040512415.1 Pseudolabrys sp.
CACGACCCGCTCAAGCCGAAACCGGTCGCGTTCATCGCCGCGCCGAAAAACACGCGGTCGCACCATCTGCAGATCCACGGTGACGTTCTCCTCGCCGTCAACGGCCCGAATATCTGGGCGATGCAGCAATACGCGACCCAGCAGGACTACTACGCAAAATCGCTCATCGACTCGGTCCAGACCGAGCAACCTTTTGCAGCCGGTCTCCGCGTTTTCGATATTTCAAAGCCGTCGAGTCCCCGCGAAATTGCATTTCTAAATATGCCGGGTTTCGGCGCTCATAGAATTTGGTGGGTTGGCGGACGCTACGCTTATGTGTCGGTCCATTTCGACGGATTCATCGATCACGCTTTGGCGGTCATTGACGTTTCGAATCCGGAAAAGCCGCAGCTTGCCGGGCGCTGGTGGCTGCCGGGCATGAATCGCGCCGGCGGCGAAACGCCCCCGGCATCGTTCGGCAAGCGCACGGCACTCCATCACCTCATTAGCGCCGGCACACTCGGTTACGCAGCCTGGCGCGATGGCGGTTTCACCATTCACGACCTGACCGATCCCACAACCCCGAAACTGATCAGCCACCGCAACTATGCGCCGCCCTTTGCAGGAGGCGCCCACACGCCCCTGCCCCTCCCGGGACGCAAGCTTCTTGCGCTTGCGGACGAAGCAACCTCGGCGAACTGCGCCAATGGGTTGGCCTATACCTGGTTGATCGATGTCCGCGAGCCGTCAAACCCGGTTTCGATCGCCACCTTGCCTACGCCTGCTGAGGAGAACTTCTGTGCCAAAGGCGCAAAATTCGGACCGCACAATCTGCATGAGAACCGGCCGGGCTCGTTGCAGACTGAGGATGTGATTTTCGCTACCTACCACAATGCGGGACTGCGGATCTTCGACATACGCGACCCATTTCAGCCCAGACAGGTCGGCTATTTCGTGCCGCCGCCGCCGGAAAAAATTGTCGACCAGCGGCCAAATCCTGCCAAAGTCATTCAATCCTGCGACGTATTTGTCGATCCGGATGGAATTATGTACCTGACCGATACAAATGCAGGCTTGTACATCCTGCAGTATGAGGGTCGGTAATCACGCGGAGAATGTGAAGCATGTCGCAAAAATTCGGGCGCCTCGCCCTGCATATGTGGACGATCGACACGACGCCCCTTGCCATCGCGCTCGATGCGGCCAAGCGGGCAGGCTATGACGCCGTAGAACTACGCCGAACCGATTTCAAACGATGCTTCGACACGGGCATGAGCAATCGCGAGGTGCTCGACGTCATCAAGAAGAGCGGTATTCCCTGCGGCGTGCTTGGAGTCGAATACGGATGGTTGTTCGCCACCGGTGAGGAGAGCAAGCGCCTTTTCAAGGTGTTTCGTGAATCGTGCGAGAACGCGGTGGCGCTTGGCTGCGACACGCTGATGAGCGCGCCGGGCCAGGTCAACGGACCTATCAAAGACGCGATCAAATATCTCAAGGACGCCGGCGATGTCGCTGCGGAGTACAAGCTGAAACTCGCGATCGAATTCAATTCTCAGCACGACGTGCTTAACAGTCTGGCCGTTCTGACCGAACTGGTTGAAGGCGCCGCCAAGCCGAACTGCGGCTATCTCATCGATGCCTATCACTTCACGCGAAGCGGCGCCGGCGGCCGTGGCTTCGAGAGCGTGCCCGCGGACAAGATTTATTGCTTTCAGTACAGCGATCTGTCGGCCAATCCTGTCACCGGCGTACGGCGGCCGACGGATCGTCTGCCGCCGGGCAAAGGTGTGGTGAAATGGCGCGAGATGCTCGGGCTATTGGCTGAGAAAGGTTACACCGGCTACCTGAGCTATGAGGCCCCCAATCCGGACCAATGGGCGCGGTCGCCGAATGACGTGGCGCGCGAAGGCGTCGAACTTACGCATCAGTTATTGCGGGACGCAGTCCCGAGTTATGTCAGTTGAGGTCAACCATGGCAGCAGAACAGGAATTTCCGCTTTTTCTCGGCTTGAGCGACAAATCGGTCACCGACATTCCCAAGACCGTCGAAAAGCAACGATACATGACGAGTGTCGCGCCGAAAGCGGCCAATCCGGGCAAATGGGTCGAGCAGCCACGGATGCCGATCCCGACAGGCGAGCATGCCGTCATCGAGTGCCAGGGCAAGATTCATTCGGTTGCGGGCTACGCCAAACATCGGGTGGATCAGAACTTCCATCAGGTTTTTGACCCCAAATCTGGAACGTGGTCGCTGAAGGCGCCCTTCCCGCTTCCCTGCAATCACGTCGCCGGCGTGTCGATCGGTTCGAAGATCTATACGTTCGGCGGCTTCATCGAACAGAACCGCTGTCCGCACTCGAAATGCTTCGTGTATGACTCTGCAACGGACCAATGGGCACTGATCGCCGGGTTATCGCGTCCGCGGGGCGCAATGTCAGCCATCGTGCTCGATGGCAAGATCCATCTGCTAGGTGGCCGCGACGTGCGCTCGGTCGAATGGCATGAAATCTATGACCCGGCGACCGACAAATACACGATCCTCGCCGGCATGCGAGGTTCGACCGGCACACAGCCGTTCGTCGGGCAACGCGATCACATGGGTGTTGCCGTCGTCGACGGGAAAATCCACGCAATCGCTGGCCGCATGGATTCCTACGACTTCAATACCGGCTTGAACGCCGTTTACGATCCCAAGACCGACGCCTGGACCTTCCGCGCCCCGTTGCCGACCCCGCGCAGCGGCCCCTCATGCGTCTACATCAACGGCAAGATCGTTGTTTTCGGCGGTGAAGCGACCGGAAAGGTGTTCGGGACCAATGAGGCCTACGATCCGAAGACCGACACGTGGGAGCAGTTGACGCCGATGGCGATCCCGCGCCACGGATTGCACGGAGCGACCTGCGCGGTCATCGGAAACATGGTCCACGTGCCCGGCGGCGGACCCGTGCCGGGCGGTCAGGTGCAGGGCGCCTATCACGACGCTTTCACCTTTGGCTAAAAAGAAGCGGCCGCCACGCGGCGGCCGCTCGTTACTTAATTAAACTGTTGGGCGTTAACGCGCCGGGCGCAGTTGAAGATCGGCTACGCCAGCCGCGACGTTAAGACCCGCCTGGCCTTGGACCGACACCGGCTGCAGGGCGACGGTGCGGTCTGAACCGCCGACCAGAACATTTGCGCCGAGGCCGGCGCCCACTGTCGCCTCAGCCGTTGCACCACCGTAATTGCCGGCCAACGCGCCGAATTTACGAGTGCTCGGAGCATAAACCGCCCAAACCATTTCACCGCCGGCCGTCGCGCCAAGATCAAGACCGAATTTGGTGATCGACCCCACGTACACCTCTTTCGGTCCAGGCTGAGAGGGCGTGAACATGCAGGTCAAATCCTTTTTCGAAGTGATGATGAGGCCTATGCCGCCCGATATGTCGCAGCTCAGCGTTCCCACTTTTGTCCGGTTAGCTTGCGCCGACGCCGGAATTGGTAGCGCGAGTGCCGCCGCCATCGCCACGACGGCGATAGCGCTCAAGGGCTTGTGCATGTGTAACTCCCTTTCTCAATAAATGTCGGGCTATAAACGTTATCGAGAACAACAAGTTCCATGCCCGTCGGGAGATGACCTCAGGCAAGGCAACGACCCGGATAGTTGGCTTGTTTCTCCTTCGACAAAGCGCTGAACACGGGATCGCAGCCGACCAGCACTGGCGCAGCCGGCGGTGTTAGCTGACGGCCACTCGCTTTCGGGACCAGCAATCGATCCGATTTGTGGGTGCGATCAACGATTTGGGGCGCCAGTCCCTGCCTCTCAACGGATGGCCACGCAGCGGCCCGGAAACCTAAACCCGCAGGCGGAGCAATGACATCCAAGAGAAGCACAACAAAAGCGCCGGCCAGAATATACGAAACGATGTTGCGCATTGCCGCTCTCCTTGCAGGAATGCGCAGTTTGAAAAGCCAACGCGCGCCCTGCGAGCGTGACTCAAAACGGCGATCGGCTCATTAGGTTCCGACTCTGGGTCAGCGAGCGGCAAGAATCTGGCTCGCCGGAATGACAATGTGACAATGCAGCCCGTCGGAATCGAAGTCCATGTTCACTTCGGCGTCCAAAGCGCGCGCAAGATTGCGCTCGATCACCATGGTTCCGAAGCCTTTCTTGCGCCGGGCCTTCACTTTCGGCCCAAGTTGCTCGCGCCAATCCAGCTCCAAAGCGTGGTCCACCGCGCTTTCGCGCCGGATCCACGTGATCGATACCCGGCCGGTCGGCACCGACAGGGCGCCAAACTTCGCGGCATTGATGGCAAGTTCGTGCAACGCAAGCCCGAGGTTTTGAGCCGCTTCAGGCTTCAGCGCTATTGCTGGTCCTTCGATCGTAACCTGGACCGCGGCTCCATCCAGATAGTTGGACAACTGCGAGCGGATCAGCTCATCGAGTGACGCGCCGTACCAGCTCTCGCGAACGAGCAAGTCGTGGGACGCTGCCAAGGCCTGCAATCGCGACCCAAATTGCGCGAGAAAGGCATCGGTCGAACCTGCATGGTTCGCCGTCTGGCGCGCCATAGCCTGGATGACAGCCAGCAGATTTTTTGACCGGTGTGTCAGCTCTCTCAGCAACAGACGCAGGTGGGCCTCACCCTCTTTACGCTCTGTTACGTCGACTGATGCACAGGTCAGACCGATGATTTCGTCAGCTTCATTGCGAAGCGGCTCGATGTGTAAATCGTGCCATCGCATTCCACGAGCGTCCTCAAGCGGAATTTCAGCACGCTTGGCCTCGCCGGTGGCCAGGACTTCACGTTTCACGGCCATCATAGCTGCGGCGCCATCGCGCGAAAAAATTTCCATATCGGTGCAGCCAAGAATATCCTCGACGGAACGGCCAAGCATCGAATTGCTGATCGACATATAGCGGAGGTCACGATCCTGCGCGTAGACGGTCACCTGCGACCCGCGCAGAGCCGTGTCATAGCGGGCGAATCTTGCACGCAAGAGACTCAACTCCCAGGCCTGCGACACGACCTGGTCATTCAGCTGGCGGTTCTCTTTTTCGAGTCTTTCCAACTCAGTTTCTTGCGCCGCGGGCATAGTACGCACCATTGCACTCTTTCCATCACCTGCCAGCGCAGATCGCAGCCGGGCACTTACAGTGGACTCGACGGCGTTGGAAGCAGATCAGCCTATGAATACGTTCATCGAGCAAGGTGTCAACAAATGGGGCCAATCTCTCCTCTACACCTCATGAAATTGTGACGACTGCGATCAAACAGACTGCAAACAAATTTAACGCCGCCGGACGTGAACTGTTGCACGGCGTTCCTGCAGGCCCCGCACTTTGTAAGTCCTTCCTTGGGTTGGAACATTTTCGGCTGCGCCACGTTTCCAGCTTGGCTTTAGACAACAGAATCAACCGTTTCAGGTGCAAAATGACCACGCGTGCCAAAACCGCGGCTGCGGAAGAAGTGGCTGCAATTGAGGAGCTTGTGGGCGACCTTGAGAAGCGGCTTCGCCGCCTGTCGGGGACCACGAAGCGTGAGGCCTCCGGTGCCTCTGATGACATCGGTGAATTCGTCAGCGATGCCTTGGATCGCATCATGGGCCGCGTAAGAGAAAGCGCGGCCGGCGTGAGCCAGTCGGTCACCGATGAAGCCAAGCGCTTCAGTGGTGACGCATTCCGAAAATTGACAGATGAAGTCGAAAACCGTCCGCTCCTGATGTTGGGAATAGCGGCCGGAATTGGCTTTCTGGCCGGTTTGGCGAACCGCCGCTAGGGCCATGCGGATAGATCACATCGCCGGCATGGCTTACGATCGCCTGGTTGGCCGGATCGTACGCCGAGCGGCGCTTATGGCTGCGATCGCGCTGTGCGCCCTCGTTGCCATCTACCAGTTTACCATCGCCGGATCTCTGGTGGTCCAGGAGCACTACGGAACTGTTGAGGCGCATCTTTTCGTCGGCGCCGTGTACGCCGTCCTGGGCCTTGTTGGCGCTACGACAATCTGGGCGATGCGTAACCGTCCGGCCCGCGCTGCCATGCCAGCGGCGCTCGCGGGCCAGCGGGAAATGCAGCTCGTCATGCTCGTCGAGGCAGTGATGCTTGGATACACCTTGGCGCGCAAAGCGCACCGTACATCCTAGCTCGCTAGCTCGCGCGTCGCT
>JBEVFG010000258.1:0-6482 GCA_040512415.1 Pseudolabrys sp.
CTCGATGTGGCTTCGTCGCGCTTATTGGGGCACCCAATGCCGGTAAGTCGACGCTGCTGAATGCGCTGGTCGGGTCAAAGGTCAGCATCGTCTCGCGCAAGGTTCAGACGACGCGCGCATTGATCCGCGGCATCGCCATCGAAGGTCAGGCCCAGCTTATTTTTGTCGACACGCCTGGAATATTTTCGCCGCGGCGCAGGCTAGATCGCGCGATGGTAACGACGGCCTGGACGGGCGCGCACGAAGCGGATCTGGTTGGCGTTCTGATCGATGCACGCAATGGCATTGAGGACGAAGCAGAGGAAATCCTTCGCAGGCTTGGCGACGTTAAGACCCTACGAGTCCTCATTCTCAACAAAATCGATGTGGTCTCGAAAGAAAAGCTGCTCGCGCTTGCGAAGGATGCCAACACGGCAGCGAAGTTTGAGGCAACCTTCATGGTTTCCGCGCTGACGGGCGATGGTGTCGGCGATCTGAAGACGTGGCTGGCGCAGCGCGTGCCGTACGGACCGTGGCTTTATCCGGCGGACCAGATCTCCGAAGCGCCGATGCGCCAGCTCGCTGCGGAGGTCACGCGCGAAAAGCTGTTCGAGCGCCTGCACCAGGAGCTGCCCTATCATTCGACGGTTGAAACCGACGTCTGGAAAGAGCTTCGCCGCGGCGATGTCAGAATTGAGCAGACAATCTATGTGGAGCGCGAAAGTCAGCGGAAAATCGTGCTCGGGAAGGGCGGCCAGACGATCAAGGCGATCGGCGAGGCTGCGCGCAAGGAGATAGCGGAAATAGCCGACGCCAAAGTCCATTTGTTTTTGTTTGTCAAAGTGCGCGAGAACTGGGGAGATGACCCCGAGCGGTATCGGGCCATGGGGCTGGAGTTTCCAAAAGAGTGAAGTAGAACAAGGCGTCGGCGAGAATCTGCGCCATGCAATGGACTGATGAAGGCATCGTGCTTGGCGTCAAGCGTCACGGGGAGGGCAATGCCATCCTCGAGTTGATGACGCGTGAGCATGGCCGCCATCTTGGCCTGGTGCGGGGCGGATCTGGCTCGCGTCTCAAGCCGGTGCTTCAGCCGGGCAATTGCGTGAGTGCCACTTGGCGGGCGCGACTTGATGAGCATCTCGGCAACTACTCCGTTGAGGCCCTCAATCTGAGGGCGGCCGGTTTCTTTTCGTCCCCGCATGCGATCTACGGCATCGGTCACTTGGCGGTGCTGATGCGCCTGCTGCCCGAGCGTGACCCGCATTTGGGCCTCTATGAATCACTGGATGCGATTTTCGGCCGGCTTGATGACGCTGTAAGTGCTGCGCCGATGGTCGTGCGGTTTGAATTGCAACTGCTGTCCGAAATTGGCTTCGGTCTCGATCTCGAGCGATGCGCGGCGACCGGTGTGTCCGGTGACCTTGTCTATGTGTCGCCGAAATCGGGACGGGCTGTGTCCCGTCTGGCGGGCGAGCCATGGGCGGACAAAATGTTAAGGCTGCCGGCGTTCCTGCGGGATCGGGAAATAGAGCCAACCGGGCCGGATCTTGCCGATGGATTTGCGCTGACGGGGTATTTCCTGACCCGCCATGTGCTGGAGCCGCGCGGTCTCGCGCTGGGCGACGAGCGCGCGCATTTCATAGCGGCGCTCAATCGCGCTTTGCCAAGCGTTGCATAGCACTGGTCGCCCGCGCGGGGCGACCAGCACGCCTTCGGAAATGGTCCTGCTGTCAGTAGCGGTAGCGATAGTAACGCGGGCCAGTCCACTAGCAGGCGCGACGCCACCCGCAGCCCCAGGGGCCACAACGCCAAACCCGGCGACAGACATAAGCGACGTCCTGAGCCAGGCTGGATCCGTCGATCGCTTTGGCGATGCCGGCCGGCATTGCAACCGTCATGGCATCCGCGCGATTCGTTATTGACCCCGCCGCAAGAATGGCAAGCGTGGCGGCAGTCTCGTAAGTACAATCCGGCGCATTGCTTCCTCCACCCAGTAGAAATTCGCCCCCTCCGTAGTCTTGCGCAACCCAACGCAGTCAAGGCTTGCGGGTTCACAAACAATACGCAAGAATCTCGAAGATTGGATGGCCGGACCGTTCATCGCTTGTTCATCGCCGCGCAACCGACTAGCTATCAGGCATGGGAAAGCGACTGATTCCCCCCGACAAAGGTGACGTTGAAGAGGTTGCGCTGCGCGAGGCGCTGGAAGAGCGCTACCTCGCTTATGCCCTCTCCACGATTATGAATCGGGCCTTGCCCGATGCGCGGGACGGCCTCAAGCCGGTACACCGCCGCATTCTTTATGGCATGCGCCTGTTGCGACTCGATCCGGGAGCGGCGTTCAAGAAGTCCGCCAAGGTCGTCGGCGATGTGATGGGTAACTTCCACCCGCACGGAGACCAGGCGATCTATGACGCACTGGTACGGCTCGCGCAGGACTTTGCCCAGCGCTATCCGCTCGTGGACGGCCAGGGCAACTTTGGAAACATCGACGGCGATAACGCCGCCGCGATGCGCTACACCGAGGCACGGCTCACCGAAGTGGCGCGGCTGCTGATCGAGGGCATCGACGAGGACGCGGTTGATTTTCGCGCGACTTATGACGGCACCAATGAAGAGCCGGTGGTGCTGCCGGCGGCCTTTCCCAATCTGCTTGCCAACGGGTCCCAGGGTATTGCAGTCGGCATGGCGACCGCCATTCCGCCGCACAATGCAGCTGAACTGTGCGACGCTGCGCTGTTCCTCATCGACAATCCAAAGGCACGCAGCAAGACGCTCCTGAAATACGTCAAGGGTCCCGATTTTCCGACCGGCGGTGTCATCGTCGATACGCCCGAGACAATCGCCGAAGCATACAATACCGGACGCGGCTCGTTCCGTGTTCGCGCGCGATGGAAGCAGGAAGACACCGGCCGCGGAACATACGTCATTGTTATCACCGAAATTCCCTGGCTGGTACAGAAGTCGCGCCTCGTCGAAAAACTTGCCGAGCTCATCAACGAAAAGAAGCTGCCGCTCGTGGCCGATGTTCGCGATGAATCGGCCGAAGATATTCGCCTGGTGATTGAGCCGCGCTCGCGTTCGGTCGACGCCGAGCTGATGATGGAATCGCTTTTCAAGCTTACCGAGCTTGAGGCCCGCATCTCCCTCAATATGAACGTGCTCGTGAAAGGCCGCGTCCCGCAGGTGCTCGGGCTTGCGGAAGCGTTGCGCGAATGGCTCGACCATCGACGGGAAGTGCTGCTCCGCCGGTCCAAACATCGGCTGGCCGAAATTGAACATCGCCTGGAAGTGCTTGGCGGATACCTGGTCGCCTATCTCAACCTCGACAAGGTGATCAAAATCATCCGCAAAGAGGACGAGCCAAAGCCCGTCCTGATGAAGACCTTCAAGCTGAGCGAGGTCCAGGCCGAGGCGATCCTCAACATGCGACTGCGCAATTTGCGCAAGCTCGAGGAAATAGAAATCCGCGCCGAGGACAAGGCCCTGCGCGAAGAACGAACGAAGTTAAAATCGCTGATAGGTTCGCCGGCCCAGCAGTGGAAAACGATTGCCGGCCAGATCAAAGAAACGAAGAACACCTTTGGCCCGAAAACCGATCTCGGACGCCGCCATACAACCTTTGGCATTGCGCCTGCGCATGACGAGGCGGCGATCGAAGAGGCCATGGCGGTGCGCGAGCCGATCACCGTCGTGGTTTCGGAGAAGGGATGGATCCGAGCCCTGCGCGGCCATGTCACCGATCTTTCCGGCGTGACCTTCAAGACAGACGACGACTTGAAGTTTGCTTTTCCGACCGAAACGACAGCAAAGATCCTGATCTTTGGCAGCAATGGCCGGTTCTACACGATTGAAGCCTCAAAGCTCCCGGGCGGGCGAGGGCATGGCGAACCGGTCCGGCTGTTCATCGATCTCGAGGATGCCGATGTGGTCGCTGCACTCGCGTATCAAGGCGGGCGCAACTTCCTCGTTGCTAGCTATGGCGGCAACGGTTTCGTCGTGCCCGAGGACGAGGTGCTCGGAACAACGCGTAAAGGCAAGCAAGTGCTCAATTTGAAGGCGCCAGACAAAGCGGCCGCCATGACGACGGTCGACGGCGAACTGGCGGCCGCAATCGGTGCGAACCGGAAGATGGTCATCTTTGGGCTGGATCAGGTGCCCGAAATGGGCCGCGGCCGTGGCGTGCGGCTGCAACGCTACAAGGAAAAAGGACTTTCCGACGTCACGACTTTCAAGGCAGACGATGGGATGTCCTGGATCGACGGTGCCGGTCGAAGTTTCACGCTGGCTATGAAGGAACTCAAAGACTGGCGAGGCAACCGCGCCGACGCCGGTCGTATTGCGCCAAAGGGCTTCCCGAAAAATAACAAATTCCGCAGCCCGCCGACCGGCGGCAAGAGCAACGGCATTGACCAGTAGTCAGGTTGCCACAAAAAGCAAAGACCGCTCTGATTTCTCGAGCAGGGCTGCGGCGGTGTCGCCGAAGAAGAGCTTTTCGCCCTGGCGCCGGCCCACACCCATCACCACAAGATTGTGGCTGCGGCGTTCAATCTCCCGCAATATCGCTTCGTCCGCCGCTGGCTCAGCGACGACCGCAGTGCGAATGCTCATATTGTAGCCGTCGGCGATGGCAACAATGTCCTTCAGGATCGCCTCTTCGTTGCGGCGGCTTCGAATTCCCCGTCGCATGCCGCGCCGGCCAGAGGTCCGCACCGCAACGTAGAGCACGGTGACAGGCGCCTTGGTGGCGCGCGCGAGGGTGATCGCGACCTCGGCCGCGCGCCGGGAGGGTTCAGTGCCATTCACCGGAACAAGGACGCTGAACTTGCTGTTTGGTTTTTTCTGCAAATCATCGCGCGTAGCCGCAATAATAAGGGGCCCATCAAATCCCTTGGCCAAATTGGCAACGCCGCTGTCAAAATCCGCACTTCGCTTGGACGTTGTCTCCAGCCCGATGATGAAAGCGTCATATCCCTTTTTTGCCTCTTCAGCGATGGTGGCGGGGCTCGGCTGCTCGTGCACGATCGTCGTCACCTCGACGGGCGCGTCGGTTATCTCCTCGCTTTTTTGTTTATCTTTGATCTCGGCCGCGGCCTGCTGAACCGTATCTCCTGCCTTTTCTGCCTTTTCTTCGGCCTTTTCGGTTTTCTTTTCAGCCTTTTCGGTTTTCCTCGCGTTACCTTTTGATTCTTCGTCTTTCTTCTTGTCGGGAGGCAAGTCCGTCTCCTCCGAGTTGTCGGGCATCGTGCTCTCGATCTTGCTGGGGTCCGGAATATGAAGGACAGTCGTGGGCATTCCGTGAGTACTCGCCAGCACTCCTGCAATGCGTGACGCGAATTGTCCATTAGGGCTGTCATCGACCGCGATGAGCAGGCGTTCGAGATTCGGAACGAAGCCTCTTGCCTCGAGCTCCTCACGCTCAAGCCGCTGCTTTTCCTCTTTTCGCATAGGGATGCGACTGAGCGCCCACCGCAAGGTCGGCGGCATAGCCAGCGTCGTAAGGACCGCCATGGCTACGATCATCGTGAACAGGTCTTGATTTAGGGCACCCATCGACAGTCCGACGGTGGCAATGATGACTTCGGTTGAGCCACGGGCATTCATTCCGCACGCAAGCGCGAAACCCTCCCGTTTGGTCAGGCCACCAAGTTCTGCGCCGACAAATGCGCCGGTGAATTTTCCAACGCTCGCGATGAGTATGAGTCCGACGGTAAACAATACGATTTTTGGATCGGCCAGGATTGTGAGATCGGCGGTCAATCCGGCGATCCCGAAAAAAACCGGTGCGAAAAATGCGGTGATAATACCGCGCAACTGTTCGTCGATGTGCCGCGTAAGAATGGGAGATTCGCCGACCAGCAATCCCGCAACGAAAGCTCCGAGCACAGTGTGCACGCCGATCAAATAAGTGATGAGGGCCATCACGCCCATGATCACGAGAATGGCCGTGATCACTGCAAATTCGCTGACGAAAGTATCGTTGACCCAGCGGATTGTGAAAAATACAGCGCGACGACCGATCGTGAGGCTCGCAATCATGAAGATGATCGTGCCGATGATACTTTGTGCCAACGACATTGTCTCGACCGAGCCATGCAGCGCGAGGCTGAAGATGATCGAAACGATGATCCAGCCAATGCTGTCATCGATGATCGCAGAAGCGAGAATGACCTGACCGACGACGCGGCGCATGAAATTCATTTCGCGCACAACCATCGCCACGATTTTCACCGAGGCGATCGACAAGGCCGTACCCAGAAAGAGCGAGGTAATCAGACGCTTCTCGGGGTCCGGCAACATGCTGTCCGGCAGCATCTCTCCAAGTCCGACTCCGCAAAAAAACGGAATGACGATGCCCATCAGCGAGGCAAACAGGGAAGCGCGGCCCGACTGTCGCACTAGCTTGAGGTCTGTCTCCATCCCGGTGAGCAGCAGCAGCAGCAAAATGCCAAACTGCGAGATCGCATCTGTTCGGCGTTCTTCGGAAAGAGCGCGTGCTGCAA
>JBEVFG010000259.1:0-3577 GCA_040512415.1 Pseudolabrys sp.
CTCACGCTGGCAATGCCTTTCGTGTTTGTCGACTCGCTCGACAAGCGCATGCGCGCGGTCGCCCTCGAGCGCGAGAAAATTCGTCAGCGCGAACGCGAGCGGTTGGCGCGGGAAGGCCAGAAAGCTAAGCTTCGGCAGACGCCCAAGCAATACAACATCCAGACCATTGTCGACCGCTTCAACCTCACCTACCTTTTTTTCCGCATGGTTACGCCGGTGGCGTGTTTCCTGTTCGCGCTGCTCTATCTGTTCGTGATTCTCAAACTCGATCAGCCGGCAATGGTCAAGATCGGTGTCTGTATCGCCGCAGCCTATGCCGGCATGCAGCTGCCGCTGATGCTGCTGAAGAACAAGATCCAACGCCGGCAATTATCCATCAAACGGGCATTTCCCGACACGCTCGATCTGCTGCTGATTTGCGTCGAATCGGGTATGTCGATTGAAGCCGCCTTCAGAAAGGTCAGCGACGAAGTCGGCACGCAATCCGTCGCTTTGGCTGAAGAGCTCACGCTGACCACCGCCGAATTGTCGTATTTGCCGGATCGGCGTCAGGCCTACGAGAACCTTGCCAAGCGCATTGACCTAGACGGGGTCAAATCGGTCTGCATGGCGCTGCAGCAATCGGAGCGCTACGGCACTCCGCTTGCCACGATGCTCCGGGTCATGGCGCAGGAAAACCGCGACATGCGCATGTCGGAGGCCGAAAAGAAAGCCGCCGGACTGCCGCCGAAACTCACCGTTCCGATGATTCTGTTCTTCCTGCCGGTGCTGTTCATCGTCATTCTTGGCCCGGCCGCGATCAAAGTGATGGCGCTGAGATAGGACGCATCGAAGCTCACGCTTCGGACATGCTCACTTGGCGTCCGTCAGCGGCAGCGCAGTTGTCGACTTGATCCGCTCCATCGCAAACCGAGACGTGACGTTCTTCAGCGGCACGGTGGCTATCAGTTTTTTATAGAACGCGTCGTAGCCGGCGATGTCGGTCACGACAACGCGCAACATATAGTCAACGTCGCCCGCCATCCGATAGAACTCCATGACTTCCGGCATCGCGCCCACGACATCGGCGAATTGCTTGAGCCATCCTTGAGAATGGTCACCAGTCTCTATCGAGACGAACACCGTGATGCCGAGGCCGACTTTTTCCGGATCGATGATCGCCACCCGGCGAGTGATGACACCGTCGGCCTCCAGGCGCTGCAACCGCTTCCAGCACGGCGTCGATGACAGGCCGACCCGTTGGCCGATTTCGGCGACAGACAGCGATGCGTCTTCCTGCACGACGGCGAGGATCTTCCGGTCGATGGCATCCATTCTTCGGTCTCGCCTGAATACAGAATAAATTACTATGATATTTGCTATAGATAGTATTCTATTCTTTTTTAATGGTCATACCTGTCTTTACAGAGAAAGATATTCTATTTCAATAGAAATTCTCTGCCGCCTGCGGCGACCAATCCAACCTCGAAGCCGTGCCATGAAAACTGCAGTTCGATTCAACCCCTTCACCGCTATGCGTCGGCTCGGTGTCGCGATGCTGTTCAGCGCCGCTATGGCCGTTTCGGTTGCGGGGGCGCATGCCGACCCGCTCGTGACGCCGCAATGGCTCAACGAACACCTCGCCGACACTGATCTGGTCGTGCTCGACATTCGCTCCGCCATCGATGGCGGCGGTGCGCAGGCTTATGCGGCCGGACACATTCCGAAAAGCGTGCACAGCGACTACGACAAGGCCGGCTGGCGGGTTACGCGGAACAACGTGCCGTTCATGGTCCCGACCGTTCCGGAGCTGGAAAAACTGATCGGCGATCTCGGTATCGATGAAGATTCGCAGGTGGTTGTTGTTCCGGCGGGTGTGAATGTCCTCGACTTCGGCTCGGCGGCGCGCACGTACTGGACGCTGAAATATGTGGGCGTGAAGAACGTCTCCATCCTTGACGGCGGCGTTGCCGCCTGGCGCAGTGCCGGTTTGCCGGTCGAGACTGGAACGAAGGCGCCGTCGCCAAAGATTTTCACGGCGACTGCCGACAAGAGCATTTTGGCTGAAGCCGCCGACGTCGAGTCCATTGAAGGCAAAGGCGGAGCGACTTTGGTCGATGCGCGACCCGCGTCATTCTTCCTGGGCAAGGAAAAAGCGTCCGCGTCCAAGGCCTACGGCCATATCCCCGGCGCGCTGAATATCGACAGCGCGGAATTCTATGATGCAAAAAACAATCGCCTGAAGCCAAAGGCCGAGCTCGCCGCAATCGCGAACGCGGTTCAGGGCCCTGTTGTGAGCTATTGCAATACGGGCCATTGGGCTTCGACCGACTGGTTTGTGTTCCATGAAGTTCTTGGCCGCAAGGATGCCAAGCTGTATGCCGGATCGATGGTCGAGTGGACCAGCAATGACAGCCGGTCGATTGAATCTTCGCGCACGAAATGGGACGATCTGAAAAAGGCCCTCGGCCTCGGATCCTGATCTACGTTTCGGAGTTCCAATGACAACGGCAAGCTTGGCCGCGTCCGATCCGGGCGCGGCCGTTCGCATCGACCGCCTTTTCCTCGGGCTCGCACTGGCGGCAACGGCGATATTGGTCGCGCTGGTGCTTCTCGACCACCAGCTCGCTTCGGCGGCATTGATCATCGGTGGCTTCGGTCTCGGAGTTGCATTCCTCAAGGCCGAATTCAGTTACACCGCCTCGTGGCGGCGCTTCCTGACACGCGGGGAGGCGGGAGGGATTCTCGGCGGCTTGATCGTGATCGCGGTCTGTACGGTCGTCGTGGTACCGGTGGCGGCGCTGCTACCCAAATACGGTGGCGCCATCGCTCCGCTCGGGCCCTCGCTGATCATCGGCGCGTTTGTCTTCGGTACCGGCATGCAGCTGGCGAACGGCTGCGGCTCGGGGACGCTTTATACGGTTGGCGGCGGATCGGGGCGCATGTTGGTCACGCTGTTGTTCTTCGTCATCGGCAGCGTATTCGGGAGCCTGTCGCTGCCGTCATTTCTCGCGCTCGGCGGAATTGATCCGATCCTGGCGTCGGACTATCTCGGCGCCTGGGGCGGTCTGATCGCGACCCTTGTCAGTATTGCAATTGCGGCGTTGCTGATCATCGCGGTTGCGCGCCGGCGTGGCGCGAACTTCATGCCGTCGCGCAACTACGTCATCGGCGGCCTCGCAATCGGTGTTCTGTGCGTCGCTGTTTTCCTTGCCGGCGGCCATCCCTGGAGCGTGACCTTCGGCTACACGGTATGGGGTGCAAAAGCCGCCACCGCGCTCGGCTTTGACCTATCGCACTCGGCATTCTGGCAGTGGTCGGGCCCCAAACATGCACTTGCACAATCCGTCCTGTCCGACACCTCCAGTCTCACGAATTTCGGAATGATTTTCGGCGCCATGGCGGCTGCCGCGGCGTCGAAGCCGTTCGCGCGTGCCAGCTGGCCGCCCGCCAAATCATTGCTCGCCGCCGGGATTGGCGGATTGCTGATGGGGTGGGGCGCCCGCCTCGGTTTTGGCTGCAATATCGGCGCTTTGGTTGGGGGCGTCGCCTCCGGCTCGCTGCATGGATGGGTCTGGCTTCTCGCTGCGTTGCCGGG
>JBEVFG010000260.1:0-4479 GCA_040512415.1 Pseudolabrys sp.
CTGCTCTTCTGCGCGCTCGTCAGGCTCTCATAGAAGTTTTTGAGCGGGGCCCGCATGGCGATATCACCGTCGCGCACGACCCATAGCGCCTGCACCAGCGCCCTCAGCCGGTCGGGCGGCGAAAGGTCTCCCATCTGGCGGCAATTCGATTTGATCGTCCTGACCGCATCGTTCGCGGCCAGCTGCACCATGTCGAGCGTGGCGTGCTGGGCGTCGGATAACTGCAACAGTTGCTCGATCCTGCTGGCCGGCCATTTGTCGTCGGCACTCGCGGCATCGTTGCATTGATCGGCCGAGACGGAGGTGCCGCTATCGCTCCCGGCCGCTCCGGTAGTCGCCACCCGCGTCGGCGCCCGCATCCCGTCAAAACGCCCCGTGATCGTATCCGCAATCACATCGAATCCGCGGCTGCGGAATTGCGCGGCATGATCATCGGGCCAAAACGCAAAGCCGAGCACCTCCTCGTAAGCCGTGATCCACGCCGCGGGTCCGGCGCGGCCCAGGCGAGATTTAACGGCGCCCTGGGTGTCACGGTCGGGTGCGGGCGCAGCGGCCCGCGCTCCGCTCGACGAACGGTGCCGGTAGCTCCGGGGGAAATGGCCGAAATTTCCGAGCATCTGGCGCAAGGGCCGCGTTACGCCGCCGACGATTCCCTGCGGCGACAATTGCGCCTGCGCGGGGCTGTCCAGCGGGACCGCTGCAACCAGCAAACCTGCGACTATGGCGGCGCGCGCGCCCATGGCCGTGCTCCAGGGCCATTTTCACCTGAATGGTGACGAATAAACTGTTCGTTTTACATAACAGGCAAATCCGCCCGAAAGTTCCATCCGGGACGGATTGAAAGCGCGGTTATCCAGCCTTGGCGAGCTCCGGCCGGCTTTTCGCCTCCCGGATTTCTTCCATTTTGCGCTCGACGTGTTTCGAGAACACGTATTCCGCCGGCCGCTGGCGATCGAGCGAGATCTCGGGCGTCATTTCGCCCTCGGTGCGCGGTCCGCGCAGGCTGACCGCCAATGCTTTCAGCGGATGGGCCACGGCATCGCTGACGGCCGAGGCCTCATAGCCGGAATGCACCATGCAGTCGGCGCACTTTTCGTAATTGCCGGTGCCGTAGGCGTCCCAGTCGGTGCCGTCCATCAGCTCGTCGAATGTTTTCGCATAGCCTTCGCCCAGCAGGTAGCACGGCTTCTGCCAGCCGAAGATGGTGCGCGTCGGGTTGCCCCACGGCGTGCAGTGATAGCTTTGATTGCCCGCGAGGAAGTCCAGGAACATGCTGGACTGGCTGAACGACCACTTCTTGTTCTTCGGTCCGCGCTTGAACACGTCGCGGAACAGCTGCTTGGTCTTGCCACGGTTGAGGAAGTGCTGCTGGTCGGGCGCGCGCTCGTAGGCATAGCCCGGCGAGACGGTGATACCGTCGACGCCCAGCTCCGTCACAGTGTCGAAAAATTCCGCGACGCGATCAGGCTGCGCCGTGTTGAACAAGGTGCAGTTGATGTTCACGCGGAAGCCGCGCTCTTTCGCTGCCTTGATCGCAGCAACCGCGCGATCGTAAACGCCCTGCTGGCACACCGAGATGTCGTGCATCTCCTTGTCACCGTCGAGATGCACCGACCAGGTAAAGAAGGTGCTGGGCTCGTACTGCGACAGCTTCTTCTCCATCAGCAGCGCATTGGTGCAGAGATAGACAAATTTCTTCCGCGCGACGATGCCGCGCACGATTTCGGGGAGTTGCTTGTGCAGCAGCGGCTCACCGCCGGCGATCGAAACGACAGGCGCGCCGCATTCGTCGACGGCGTGCAGCGCGTCTTCAACCGACATATTCTGGTGCAGAATGGGGTCTGGGTAGTCGATCTTGCCGCAACCGGCGCAAGCCAAGTTGCACCGGAACAACGGCTCCAGCATCAGCACCAGCGGGTATCGCTTTTGGCCGGTCAGGCGCTGACGGACGACGTAACTACCGACGAATAGTTTCTGAAGAAGTGGAATGCCCAAGATTGATATCCTTGCTTATTGATTTGCCACCGGTCACATCGAGAAGGTCGACCGGAACGCGAAATTCAATGTGTTCGTCCTGGCCGGGTAGGGTGGCCACCTCGACGGGGGTTATACGGCGTAAAGCGTTGATGACGTCCCGAACCATGACCTCGGGGGCCGATGCGCCCGCTGTAATACCGACCACTTCCACGTCATGCAACCACTCCGGCCTTATTTCCGAACCGCTTGCTATCAGGTGGGTGGGAATGCCCGCTTCGACGCCGATTTCGCACAGGCGGTTCGAATTGGAACTATTCTTAGCTCCCACCACAAAGATAACGTCCACCAGCTTGGTGAGTTCGAGCAAGGCGGTTTGGCGGTTTTGTGTCGCATAGCAGATATCCTGCGTGCCGGGGCCGACGACGTCCTTGAACCGCCGGAACAGGGCCGCAATGATCCCGCGCGTATCGTCGACGCTCAGGGTGGTCTGCGTCACGTAGGCAATCGGCGTGTCCTCGGGAAGGGTGAGGGCCCCGACATCTTCTTCCGTCTGGACAAGCAGGACCGGTCCGGGAATCTGCCCCACCGTGCCCTCCACCTCGGGGTGGCCGGCATGGCCGATCAGGATCACCGTGCGTCCCTGCCGCAGATAGTGGCGGCCTTGCGCATGGACCTTCGACACTAACGGGCACGTCGCGTTCAGCACACGCAGGCCGCGCTCGGCCGCTTCTGCCTCGACCTTTTTTGCGACGCCATGCGCGCTGAAGATCGTGATGGCGTTCGGCGGCACCTCCGAAAGCTCTTCAACGAAACGGGCGCCCCGCGCCTTCAGCGCATCGACGACCCATTTGTTGTGCACGATTTCGTGCCGCACGTAGACCGGCGGCCCGTATTTGTCGAGCGCGCGCTCGACAATCTCAATCGCGCGTACGACGCCGGCGCAGAAGCCGCGCGGCTTCGCCAGAATGACCTTCATTACGCCCCCCCGTTCGTCCGGCTATTGGCCGCTTGCCGCCGGCGCCGGGCGCGATCCTCAAGGACCGCGATCTCGGATGGCTGCAATTCCGGAGCGTGCCGCGCTCCGAAGACGTCGAATACTTTCGCGACGATTCCATTAGCGTCAAGGCCCGCCTTTGCGTACATGGCGGGTGGTGAATCGTGGTCGATGAACACATCGGGCAGGATCATGCTCCGCACTTTGAAATTCGTGCGGTCCAGTGCGCCGACCTCGGCCAGGAATTGCATAACGTGCGCGCCGAAGCCGCCGATCGCTCCTTCTTCTACGGTCACAAGCAGTTCGTGCTCGCGGGAGAGACGAAGAACGAGATCCGTGTCCAGCGGTTTGGCGAAACGTGCGTCGGCCACGGTGGTCGAAATGCCGTGGGCCGCGAGAATTTCCGCAGCCTTCGTGCATTCGGCGAGGCGAGTGCCGAGCGACAGCAGCGCAACGGTCGTGCCTTCCGTGATGATGCGGCCGCGTCCGATCTCGAGCGGCACCCCGACCGTGGGCATCTCGACGCCGACGCCGTCCCCGCGCGGATAGCGCAAGGCGGACGGACGGTCGTCGATGGTCGCGGCAGTCGCGACCATGTGTACGAGCTCGGCCTCGTCGGCCGCCGCCATGATGATGAACTGAGGCAGGCAGCCCAGATAGGCAAGGTCGAACGAGCCGGCGTGCGTCGGTCCGTCGGCGCCTACGAGGCCGGCTCGGTCCAGTATGAAACGTACCGGCAATTGCTGAATGGCGACGTCGTGCACGACCTGATCATAGGCGCGTTGCAGGAAGGTCGAATAGATCGCGACAAACGGCTTGTAACCCTGCGTCGCCAGTCCTGCGGCAAATGTGACGCCATGCTGCTCGGCGATGCCGACGTCGAAAGTGCGATCCGGAAATGCCTTGCCGAAAATGTCGACGCCCGTGCCGCCTGGCATCGCGGCCGTGATGGCGACAATGCGATCGTCCTTCTCGGCTTCCTTCACCAGGCTTTCGCCGAAGACCTTCGTGTAAGACGGTGCGTTTGACGCAGCCTTGTGCTGCTTGCCGGTCGGGACGTCGAATTTGACCACACCGTGGTACTTGTCCTTCGAGGCTTCGGCAGGTGCGTAACCTTTGCCCTTTTGCGTGCGCACGTGCACAAGGAACGGGCCGTTGTCGGCGTCACGAACGTTGTCCAGCACCGGCAACAATTGTTCGAGGTCGTGACCGTCGACGATACCGATATAGTAGAACCCGAGCTCCTCGAACAAAGTGCCGCCGGTGACGAACCCGCGGGCGAGCTCTTCCGCGAGCGAGGCCTTCTCCTTGAAGAATTTCGGCAGGTGATCGGCAAACTGCTTTCCGAGGCCGCGCAGCGACATGTACATCGGGCTCGACAGCAGCCGGGTGAGATAGTTCGACATCGCGCCGACGGGCGGGGCGATCGACATCTCGTTGTCGTTCAGGATGACGATGAGGCGTCGGTTCATCGCGCCCGCGTTGTTCATGGCCTCGTAGGCCATGCC
>JBEVFG010000261.1:0-12885 GCA_040512415.1 Pseudolabrys sp.
AACGCCCTGGAACGAGGCGAAGACCTTCGCCCAGAATATCGCAACCTCGATGGCAGCGGATTCGCCCGAGCGCTACATTGCGATCGCCACGAAAAGCGGCCGCTCAAGACGAATATTCATCGACTATCTGCGCAACAGCCGCGAAGCAACGGCGATCGCACCTTATTCAACACGTGCACGACCCGGTGCACCCGTTTCGGTTCCAATCGAATGGTCGGAGCTGGGCAGCCTCAAATCCGCCAATCAATACACCGTCCTGAACCTCATGCAGCGGCTGTCACGCCAGCGCAAAGACCCATGGGCCGGAATTGGGCGCGTCAGGCAATCGTTGCCAAAGCTGAAATAGCGATCGAGAGAACGGAGCCATGGCAAAAATCAGCGATAATCGAAAAAACCACGCCGCGCCATCGGCGCTGACACAACAGTTTTCGCGGTTTGCGCATTCGATATCGCTCTGGACCGGACATCCACTGGCATTTCTGCTTGCGGTCGCTCTGGTCATTGTCTGGGTCTTGACCGGACCGATATTCAAGTACAGCGACACTTGGCAGCTGGTGATTAACACCGGCACGACCATCGTGACATTCCTGATGGTGTTCTTGATCCAAAACACGCAGAACCGCGACACGCTTGCGATTCAGCTCAAGTTGTCGGAACTTGTGCTGGCAATGAAAGGGGCGGAAAATAAGTTCGCTGCGATTGAGGATCTCTCCGATGAAGAGCTTGAGCAACTGCACAATGATTGCCGCGCCCGTGCGGATATGACCCGTCAGCACATCGAGGGTCGAAAGGCAGGCTCACCCAAGCCCGCTGGCAAGCCGAGGTCGAAGACCCCTGCGGGTCGTCGCCAGTCTTCATGATTTTTGAATCCTTTTCGTGGAACCTTGGACGGCCGCCGAGGGTTCAGGGAAGCAAGTGGACCGTCATCTTTTTGACAGAACCCCGCCACACCGGGTTAGACTAACTTGGGTAGATGGACGAGGACGATGCAGTTTCGCGGTGGCCTGACAGCCTGCACGGCAATTCTAACCTGGGGCGCATCCGACATTGCTGTCGCTCAGTCTGCCCGTCAGTTTACCGGCATTGCTGCATACTACAGTACCGACTATTCGGGCCGCACCGCCCGTGGCGACAGGTATGATCCGGCGAAATTCACCGCGGCGCACCGTAGCCTCCCGTTCGGCACGCGTCTTCGCGTGACCGATCCAAGATCGAAGCGCAGCGTCGTCGTGGTCGTGAATGACCGTGGCCCATTCACGAAAGGACGTGTGCTCGACCTGTCGCTGGCTGCCGCGAAAGCACTGAATATGACCGGCCGCGGGTTGCTGAATGTGACGGCAGTGGTTGAGCCGGGCACGACGACGTTCACGACGGTGACGACGACGCCCTGACCACCCTGTCGGATTCCGGCGGCCATCGCTGGATTTGCGGGTTTGATTTTCCGTTATAATGACGGTCGATACGACCTCTCCTGTTCTTCTTCCCCGCCAAGGACCTGATTCATGCCCGCCAAGCGCCCGGCACCACGCCTCGTACTCGTGAACGAACAAGATATGAGCGAAGCGCAGCACGCCTTGCTCGCAAGCCTGCGGGCAGGCCCGCGCGGCGCCTCCATAACTCCGCGCGGTCCGTTTGCGGCCTGGATGCACGCGCCCGAACTGGGCGAGCTTGCCCAGAAACTCGGTGCCTATTGTCGCTATGGAACTGCGCTCCCTCCACGCCTGTCCGAATTCGCAATCCTTTGCACTGCACGTCTATGGCACGCACAATATGAGTGGTTCGCCCACGCGCCGATGGCGGCAAAAGGTGGCGTCCCCCCAAAGACAATTGAAGATTTGCGACGCGGCCGTGCCCCAAAATCCGCGCCAAAGGACGAACAGGCCATCTACGATTTCATCCAAGAACTTTACAAGACGAAGCGCGTGGGCGACCAAACATACAAGCGCGTGCAATCATTGCTCGGCGACAAAGCAACCGTCGAGCTTGTCGGCATACTGGGCTATTACGCGCTGATCTCAATGACGCTGAATGTATTTCAGATGCTGCCCCCGGAGAGCGAAAAGCTGGCGTTTCCTGAATAGCAGTCGGGTCAACAACTGCGCCTTGTCTTCATGACGACCTTACAATCGGCAAGTGTGTCCGAACGCGCATGGTGCGGCGCGCGGCACGGTCGCGATACCAGCTCCGGTGGCGGTTCCAACCGTGTTCATGGTCACGAATGATGACGTCCTCACGATCACGAACAGCAACTTGCGCCGACGCGGGGACAGCAGCCGTGAGCGTCGCCGCTACGGCGGAACCTAGAACGACGAATTTCATCCGAGCCTCCTCTGTTCCCCCCGGACCCAGTGGAACGCGGATGCAGAAAAATGTTTCCTTTCGATCCAAATCTTAGGCGACGCGTTCGTTGCCCTCTTGCGACGCATGATCTGCGGCGCGTGGCTTGTTCGAGTGTTGGCGAAGCGCGTCCAGGAACCGTTCTTTCGGCAGAGGTGGAGCAAGCAGCGTCCCTTGGCCAAAATCGCACCCCATCACGATCAGGGCCTGAAGATCCGCAATCGCATCGATACCTTCGGCAACCACGACACTGCCGAAACGGTGGGCAAGATCAATCGCCGTCTGGCATATCGCGGCATTGGTGACGTCTTCTTGACAAGCAAAGCGTGCAGTTTGAGTTCGGTGAACGGCAGATCTCGCAGGCTGGAAAATGACGAATAACCGGCGCCGAATTCATCAATGAGCAACGCCCTTAAATATTGGTATGAGCGCAATCGGCTGATTTTACGCAGCTATTGGTGGCCGTGGTCAGTGGCCATGTTGCATCGGCTTACCATCTCGTGATGCCGATCCGCCGCGCCGCGCACCGATGCTCTCGACCACGAAATCCACTGACGCGTTGCCGGCTTTTTCGAATTGCAGCGTCGCCTTGATGTGGTCGCCTTCCTTGAGCGGCTGTTTCAGCCCGACAAACATAATGTGGTGTCCGGAGGGTTCGAATCGAATTGTCTGCCCCGGCTTGATTTCAAAGCCTGATGTGATCTCACGCATCTTCATCACGCCTTTGTCCATGCTCATTTCGTGAATCTCGAATCTGTTCGAAACATCCGATGCACCGCCGACCAGCCGATCCGCAGCACTCCCGGTATTGGTGATCGTAAAGTAGCCGCCGCCCACCGTGGCGCCTTTTGGCGTGGCTCGTGCCCAAGCAGCCGTCAGTTTGAGAGTGCCAACCATGACATCGTCGGCGTGCGCGGTCCCGACCATACAGGTTGTGAGAACCAAAGCGGCAACGAACCCTATTTTATTCATCTTGATCTCCGGACTTCGATATTCCCGGCCTGACCTATACCGGAACCTGGCAGGCTTCAATGGTGCGCGGTCCAGTCGAATGACATGCGGCGCTATGGTAAGCTGCAGACATGCCGGATCGAGAACCATCTCATTCCGACGACGGATCGCGAGTCATCGGCTTTCGTCGCAGACAGCCGATCGTCAACTCGCGTACACCCTCGTCGCCACCGATCGATGACCTGACAAAATATGCGCGCGGCGAGAATCCAGACGACTACCGCCACCGCATGGTCGTGAATGTCGTCGCATTTGTTTTTGTGATCGGTCTGATCGCTGCCGGCCTTTGGCTGGCCGACACAATGGCCGCGATGCGCAAGAACCAGGATTGCGTCCTTTCCGGACGTCGCGGCTGCACACCGGTCGAGGTGACAAAGGACCGCTGGTAGGCCGCCGCCTGATGCCCAGTTCCAAGGGGCGGATGCAAGGCTGAAATGGCGCTAAATGGCCGCCGCCATTGAACTCTCCTCCCCGCTTCGCTATACGGGCAGCCAATTGCTTGCCGTTAAAGTGCGCTTTGGGGGCTATGGCGCGGGGCTCGGGCGCATTGGCCGCCCGCTGGCCAGAACTCCAGATCAACCAGAGAGTTACCGATGTCTTCTACGTTCGACACCATAGCCAATATCATCGCCGAAACCTGCGATATTCCGCGTGACTCCATCAAGCCGGAAAGTCATGCGATCAACGATCTTGGCATCGATAGCCTCGATTTTCTGGACATCGCCTTCGCCATCGACAAGGCTTTCGGAATCAAACTTCCCCTTGAGCAATGGACTCAGGAAGTCAACGACGGCAAGGCAACAACCGACCAATATTTCGTACTCGAGAACCTGAGCGCCCGCATCGACGAACTCGTCGCTGCAAAGGGAGCCTGAAGCGCTGGTCACATGCGTCTTGAGTACTTTCAGCTGATCGACCGGATCGTCGACATCAATCTCGCCGACCGCAAGATCAGCGCCGAAGCGACGGTTCCCACGACAAGCACAATTTTCGAAGGCCACTTCCCTGGCTTTCCGCTGATGCCCGGCGCGCTGCTGCTTGAAGCCATGGCCCAGACATCAGGTTGGCTGGTCGTTGCCGTGAACCGGTTTGAACGCATGCCGTTCCTTGCTGCCGTAAAGGACGCCAAGTTCCGGATGTTCGTCACGCCCGGCCAGAAGTTCTCGGTCAAAGCGACGCTTGTCCACGATGGCTCGGGATACGCCATCACCAAGGCCAGCATCGCTCTTGGTGGCAAGTCAATCTGTGACGCTGAACTCACGCTTCGGATTATGGATTTCCCGAACGGCGAAATGCGGCACAAGATGCGCGAAACCGCCGCTCTGGTCGGGTTCCCGGCCGAGGTGCCGGCCAATGGCTAGCGGTCCACGAGAGGTCTGGATCACCGGGATTGGAATCCTCTCATGTCTCGGTGAAGGGGCTGACGCTCACTGGCAGAAGCTCATGGCGGCCCAGCCTTCCGCCGATGCCACAACCTTCGCACCTTTCGTCGTCCATCCGCTAGCGCCAATCAATTTTGACACGCAGATCCCCAAGAAAGGTGATCAGCGTCAAATGGAGAACTGGCAGCGCATCGGCACCTACGCGGCCGGACTTGCCCTCGACTCCGCAGGCGTGAAAGGCAACACCGATATTCTCTCGCGGATGGACATGATCGTTGCTGCCGGCGGCGGCGAGCGCGACCTGACCGTCGATTCGAACATCCTCACGGACATCAAGCACGCAGCGAATCCCGCTGCTTTTCTCAATGAACGCCTGATGAGCGACCTGCGGCCAACTTTGTTTCTGGCGCAGCTTTCCAACCTTCTCGCCGGAAACATCTCGATCGTTCATGGTGTGACCGGTTCTTCCCGAACGTTTATGGGCGAGGAGTCCGCCGGTATAGACGCGGTGCGAATCGCGCACGCGCGTATCGGCGCCGGACAGAGCGACATTGCTCTGGTCGGTGGATCGTATAATGGGGAACGTCCGGATCTGCTGATGCTATATGAATTCGCCGACCTGGCGCTGAAGGACAAATATGCTCCAGTTTGGCAACGCGGGAGTGGCAACGGCGGTTTCGCAATGGCGTCGCTCGGCGCATTCCTGGTCATCGAAGCACGCGAGCACGCCAAAAAAAGAGGCACTAAAGCGCTAGGGCGCCTGACCTCCGTCGTCTCCGGCCGGGCCAACCGGAAGCCGGAGACGATAACGCAGGCGTTGGCGCGTCTTTGGGACAGCCTAAAAAACGGGGTCGACGCAACCCACACAGCCATTCTGTCCGGCGCGACAGGCGCCAACCCGGCGACGGCGGAAGAACGCGCCTTCCTCGAAGCGCATCGCGATCTTGCCATTCGCGCCACGGGCTCATACCTCGGCCATGGGTTGGAGCCGCAATTCGCCATGAACATCGCGCTGGCAACGATCGCGCTTGACCGTGGTAGTCTATTCCCGCCTTGTGACTCCACCGGTCTGGAGCGACCTATGAGCGGAGAGTTGAGGCAAGTGGTCGTAACCGGCGTGGGTCATTGGCGCGGCGAAGGTCTCGCTCTCGTAGAACGGACCGGTTGAGGAGAAAAACGATGGCTGCGGGTAAGGACAAGATGGGACGGCCTGTTGTGGTCGTGACCGGACTTGGTGTGGTGACTTCGCTCGGGGCGGGCAAGACCGATAATTGGGCCAAACTCACGAGCGGCGAATCCGGCATCAAGACGATTACTCGCTTTCCTACCGACGGTCTGAAAACCAGAATTGCCGGGACCATCGACTACCTGCCGCTGCAGGACACTGCTGCCGCATTGACCGAGTCCTTCGCAAATGTCGTCGCCGAAGAGGCCATTTCGCAATCCGGACTTGGCGCGGCCGGAAAATTCCCCGGTCCTCTTTTTCTCGCCGTCCCTCCCATCGAGATGGAGTGGCCACAGCGGCTTGAGATCGGCGCAAAGTCCGGCGCCAATGAAAACGTCACCTACGCCGATATGCTGCGCGTTAGTGCAAAATTTCCCGACTATCATCGCCGCTTCCTGCTCGGATCCGTCGCCGACAACCTGGCTGAAAAATTCGGTACGCAGGGCTCCCCAATCTCGCTTTCCACCGCCTGCGCATCGGGCGCAACAGCAATTCAGCTCGGTGTCGAGGCTATCCGTCGCGGCGAAACGGATGCCGCGCTGTGCATCGGCACAGACGGCTCCATCAATGCCGAGGCCGTGATCCGCTTCTCCCTTCTTTCGGCCCTTTCAACCAGCAACGACGTTCCGCACACGGCGGCCAAGCCGTTTTCGAAGAACCGTGACGGCTTCGTTATGGCCGAGGGCGCCGGCGCGCTGGTCCTCGAAAGTTACGAGGCCGCAATGGCGCGCGGCGCGAAGATTCTGGGTGTCGTGGAGGGTTGCGGTGAGATGACTGATGCATTCCACCGCACCCGCTCCAGCCCGGATGGGAAGCCGATTGTTGGCTGCATTGCCAATGCCATCGTCGATGCGGGTCTCACGCCGAACGATATCGATTACATCAATGCCCACGGAACGAGCACACCGGAAAACGACAAAATGGAGTATCTTGGCTGCGCGACCGTGTTCGGTGAACGGATAACGAGCCTGCCGATCTCCTCCAACAAATCGATGATCGGCCACACGCTGTCAGCCGCCGGCGCGGTGGAGGCGGTGTTCACGCTTCTCACTTTGCAAAGCCAACGCATCCCGCCGACCATCAACTATACCGTGCCCGACCCGGCAATTCCGCTCGACGTCGTGCCAAACACCGCGCGCGACGCCAGCCTGCGCCATGCGATATCGAACTCGTTCGGCTTTGGCGGGCAGAATGTTTCGCTGGTGATGGGGCCTGAGCCGGCCTAGCGCCGGACGTGCCGGACCGCCATGCGTGCGCTGAAGCTGATTGCCGATCGTAAACTTGAACTCGCCGACGTCCCGCCGCCTCCGCCGCCGGGCGATGGCGAGGTGCAAATCCGCATCAAGGCGGTAGCACTCAACCATCTCGATCTATGGGGCTTCCGGGGAATGGCGTTCGCCAAGCGACAGCTCCCCTTGGTCGTCGGGGCCGAAGCCTCCGGTGAAATTGCAGCCGTTGGCGCAGGCAGCACCAATTTCAAGGTCGGCGACAAGGTGGTGATGTACGGGGCCATAACATGCGGCCGTTGCGCCGCCTGCCGCGAAGGACGCGACAATCTCTGCGAGAATGTCGCCGGCATCATGGGATTCCACATCGACGGATTCGCGCGCGATTTGATCAATTTGCCGGCCCGGCTCGTCATTCCGGTGCCCGACGGCGTGTCCTTACGCGACGCAGCCTGCGCGCCGATTGCATTCAGCACCGTCGAACACATGTTGTTCGACAACGCCAAGCTTAAGCCCGGAGAAACAATCCTGGTACATGCAGGCGGTTCGGGCATCGGTTCGGTCGCCATCAAGATGGCGAAAGCGCTTGGCTGCACCGTGATCACCACTGTGGGTGATGACTCGAAGGTTGAGAAAGCCAAGGCCCTCGGAGCCGATCATGTGATCAATCACAAGACGGAACGCTTTGAAGGCGTCACCCGCAAGCTGACCGGGAAAAAGGGCGTCGACGTCGTTTTCGAGCACGTCGGCGGTGAAGGCTTCAACGGCTCCCTGCTCTGCCTGAAGCGCGGCGGACGTCTTGTGACCTGCGGTTCTACCGCAGGCCCAACAGTAACGATCAACCTGATGCAGCTGTTTCAGCAGCAGTACAAGATTCTTGGTTCGTTTGGCGCTTCGATGCGCAATATACGCGATAGTCTGTCGAAAATCGCTGCCGGGATGGCCCCGATCATCGATACCGAAGTTGAATTGGCAGATTTTGAGCACGGCCTGGCGCGCCTGGAAAGCCGCCAGGTATTCGGCAAAGTCATTGTGAAGTTTTGAGGCGTCAGCGATGAGGCGGATAGTCCGGCGCCTGAAGCGCGCAACCAAACGCGCCGCCAATTCCGCAGTCGGCGCCGGCGCGATCGGTCTGCTGAAACTGTTGCGCCTGACCAACCCTGACACAATGCGAAATATCGCAGGCTGGTTCATGCGAACCGTCGGACCGTTGTTGCCCGAAAACCGGATCGGGCGTGCCAATTTGACCGCGGCATTCCCGGAAAAGTCGACGACCGAGATCGACACGATCCTGCGCGGTGTTTGGGACAACCTCGGCCGTATCGCCGCTGAGTTCGCTCACCTCGACCGCCTTGCGGATTTCGATCCCTGGCATCCAGAGCGACCGGGCCGTATCGAAGTGAGACAGGCGGACCTGGATCGTTTTTTTAAACTGCTGGAGCAGCCAAAGCCGGCGATCATCTTTGGTGCGCATTTTGGCAATTGGGAACTCCCCGCCGTCTGCGCCGCGGCATGCAAAATTGATACCGCCGTCCTCTACCGGCGACCGAACAACCCCGCGATTGACAAATGGCTGCATGAGACACGGGCTGCGGCGATGGGAATGCTTATCCCGACCAGTCTCGACGCCCCAATGAAACTGGCAGAAGCGCTCGAACGTGGTACTCACGTCGGTATGCTGGTCGATCAATATTACAGCCGCGGGGTCGACGTGACTTTCTTTGGCCGGCGCACCAAGGCCAACCCCCTCCTCGCGCGGCTCGCCCGGCATTTCGATTGTTCGATTCATGGTCTGCGGGTCGTACGTCTGCCGGGCCATCGGTTTCGTGTCGAGTTGAGCGAGCGAGTACAGCCCGTCCGCGATGCGGACGGCAAGGTCGATATCGCCGGGACAACGCAAGCCATCATGTCAGTGATCGAAGGCTGGATTCGTGAATATCCGGAGCAGTGGTTGTGGCTGCACCGGCGCTGGCGGCCAGAGGATCAGGAGCCGGTCACCGGCCAGTCTTGATTTTGGTCCATAGCCGATTGATCAGCCGCTGTGATTTTTGATCGCGCGCACCCACTGTGTAGAGACGGTTCATAGTCGAAGCGTCCGGATAGACGCTTTTGTCGTCGAGTATCAATCGATCGATGAATTTCTGACTTGCAAGATTGCCGTTGGCGTAGGCGACAAGATTGCTGTTCAGTGCTGCAACTTCCGGCCTGAGCAAGTAGTCAATGAAAGCGTGCGCTTCGGCGACGTGCGTAGCGTCCTTCGGAATCGCGAGATTGTCGAAGAACATCTGCGCGCCTTCCTTCGGAATTGAATAACCGACTACAACACCGTTCTTTGCGTCGGCTGCGCGTTTCTGTGCCTGTTTGATGTCACCCGACCAGCCGACCACCAGGCAGATTTCTCCGCTGGCGAGCGCATTCAGGTATTCTGACGAGTGAAATTTCCGGACGAGAGGACGGATTTTTGCAAGCAGCTCCGCTGCTCTTTCCAGATCCTTCGGATCATTCGAATCCGGATTCAAACCGAGAAAATGCAGCGCCGCCGGGATGATATCATCGGCGGAATCCAGCATGTGGATGCCGCAGTCTCGGAATTTTGCGAGATTGTCCGGCTTGAAGACGATGTCCCAACTGTCGATTTTGCCGTCCGGACCGAGCCGATCACGCACCGACTTTGCATTGAACCCGATGCCGGTCGTGCCCCACATGTAGTTGATGGCGTACTGATTGCCGGGATCGTAAGCCGCGAGACGGCTCGCGACTTCTGGCCAGACATTCCCGAGATTCTTAAGCTTGTTCTTGTCGAGTTTCTGGAAGACGCCGGCCTTGATCTGCCGCTCGAGGAAGTACCCGGTCGGGACGACGACATCGTAACCCGATTTTCCGGCGAGAAGTTTTGTTTCGAGTGTCTCATTGGCGTCAAAGGTGTCGTATTGCACCTTTATGCCGGTTTCCTTCGTGAAGGCCTCGATGACCTTTGGTTCAATATAGTCGGACCAATTGTAGACGTTGATCACGCGCACGTTCTGCGCCGCGGCCAAATTGATTGCAGCGGCGCCTGCCACAAGAGCCAAAGCCGCCGTTGCGAACACGTGGAAAATGGAAGGCATCGATAGATCGTTCAGGTCTTCGTGGGCAGGCCCGCTGCTTTCCATGCGATGATACCGCCCGCAAGATGGGCAGAATAGGGATAACCCGCATCCTGCGCAGCAACAGACGCGGTGATGGAACGGCGGCCGGAGCGGCAGGCAAACACGACCTGCTTGCCCTGCGGATCGGGGATCGCGGCCGGATCAAAGCATGACAGCGGCACGATCACCGCGTCGGGGTAACTTTCGACTACCGTCTCATTCGGCTCGCGCACGTCGACCAGCAAGATACGGCCCTCGCGCAGCCCTGCCGCCACCTCTTCGGGTGTGAGATTTGTCACCTCGTCGGCGCGGGGCATTTCGTCGGCCATGCCGAAACTCCATCATTCTGGATTTTGCGAGTTTTAGCCGGAATCCCGGCGGGCCGACCAGCCTTATTTGATCCCGTCCTGGCTAGATTGTGACCTGTGTGCCGACCTCGACCACGCGGCCGGTCGGTATCTGGAAATAGTCGGTCGCATCGTTCGCCACGCGCGTGAGGCCAATAAACAGACGATCCTGCCACCGAGGCATCCCAGACTGTTTCGCGGGCTTGAGCGCGCGCCGCGAGAGGAAAAACGAGGTCGACATGATGTCGAACTGCCAGCCCAGCTTGCGCGCGATGGCCAGCGCCTTGGGAACGTTAGGCGTCTCCATGAAACCAAATCGCAGAACCACCCGCGAGAACGTTTTGCCGACTGGCTGAATGCGGACCCGCTCGCCGGCATCGACCCGCGGCGCATCGGCGGTTTCGATAGTCAAAATGACGTTCTTTTCGTGCAGCACCTTGTAGTGCTTCAGGCTGTGCAGGAGCGCGGTCGGAGCGCTGACGGGATCGCTGGTCAGAAAAACCGCTGTTCCCGGCACGCGTGCCGGCGGTTTCTTTTCCAGACTTTTTACCAGCCCCTCAAGCGGCGCTTCGAGCCGGCGCGTTTTTTCAAAAAGGAGCCGACTCCCGCGCCGCCAAGTATACATGATCGCCATCACCACCGCGCCAAGCGCCAGCGGCATCCATCCGCCCTCCATGATTTTCAGGAGGTTCGCCGACAGAAACGTGAGATCGATGAACAGAAACGGCACGATCAGCGCCAAAGCAGCAGCGAGCGGCCAGTTCCAAACACGCCACACGACCACGATTGCCATCATTGCGGTGACGACCATCGTTCCCGTAACGGCGATCCCGTAGGCCGAAGCCAGTGCACTCGATGACCGGAACAGGATCACCAGCAGCAGCACGCCAAACAGAAGCAGTGTGTTGACGCGAGGCATATAGATCTGGCCGAACAGCGCTTCCGACGTATGCCGGATCTCCAGCCGCGGCAGCAATCCAAGCTGGATTGCTTGCCGTGTGAGCGAATAGGCCCCGGAAATGACAGCCTGGCTAGCGATGACGGTCGCCATTGTCGCAAGCAGCACCATCGGCAGCAGCGCCCACTCGGGATAAAGCAGGAAGAAGGGATTTTCGATTGCTTTTGGATTGGCGAGGACCAATGCGCCCTGTCCCAGATAGTTGAGGGTCAGTGCAGGTACAACGACGACAAGCCAGGCAAAACGGATTGGCGCCCGGCCAAAGTGGCCAAGATCGGCGTAAAGCGCCTCCGCACCGGTGACAACGAGAAAGACGGCACCAAGTGTGAAGAAAGCAACGAGGCCGTGCGTCAGAAGGAAATCAACGCCGTATACGGGGTTGAATGCAAGAAATACGATTGGATTGCGGACGGCATGCCAGATACCTGCAGCGGCAATTGCTCCGAACCACAGCATCATCACCGGGCCAAAGAACGTCGCGACACTGGCGGTGCCTCGCGACTGGACGGCAAAGAGAGCGATCAGGACAACGACGGTGAGTGGCACAACATAGGCATCGAACGTCGGTGTTACGATCTTCAAGCCTTCGATTGCCGAAAGCACAGACAAGGCCGGCGTTATGATCGCGTCACCGTAAAACAAAGCCCCGCTGACAATACCGAGCAGGATAATCGTGCCGCCTCGACGCATAACGGAATGCGATGCGAGCGCCATCAACGCCAGTGTGCCGCCCTCGCCTTTGTTATCCGCACGAAGCAGGATCAGGACATATTTCGCTGTGACAACCAGCAGCAGCGCCCAGACAATCAGCGAAAGAATGCCGAGGACGACGGGCTCACTCGCTATGCTGCCCGAACCGGTCGCTGCCGATATCGCCTCGCGAAATGCGTAAAGCGGACTGGTGCCGATATCGCCGTAGACAACACCGATGCTGCCGATGGTAAGCGACCAAAATCGGGCCTTTGCCGGCGTGTCGCCGTTACCTGCGGACACAACCGGTTCGCCGGCTGTGGCGGCAATGCTGTGGGACATGGGGGATGCCTTGAATGTTGCGCTGCAATAAAAAGAGCGCCGGTATAACGCCAGGCGTTGCGTTGCAGCAGCGTCATTTGTGCAACGCAGCTCAGCGAGGCATGCGGAATTTAATTGATGGCAAAGCAGATCAATACGAAATAACAATAAGATAGCGATTTAGCTGAAGTGGCGAACTATACCGTTACCTGGGTACCGACTTCGACCACGCGGCCGGTCGGGATCTGGAAAAAGTCGGT